>NZ_JBRRES010000004.1:0-144428 GCF_056760395.1 Stenotrophomonas sp. STEN009
ACTTCACCAGCCCCGCCCGATATTATCGCGCGGCCGCTTCGGGGTCTTTTCGGGGTTTGTTTTTCCGGGGGGGGGGGGGCGGCCCCCCCCCCCCGCCGCCCCCCGCCGCGTCTTCATCGATGCGCACCGCGCGTGTAGCGATCCACCCATTCGCGCTCGAAGGCGTCGGCGATCAACGGCACCTTGAAGATCGCCGTATTGTTCTCCAGCTGCGCCATCATCCGGATCTCGCTGACCGTAGGGTAGTGACGCAGCAGGCGATGCGCTTCGGCCCGGATATCCATCGGCAGCCCGGCGTTGTCGGCCAGTTCGATCAGGAAGGCGCCGGCCTGGACCAGGTGGCGGGTGCGGTCCTGCGGTGTGGTCATGCAACGTCTCCTTGCAGGTGATCGACCCGGCAGGTACATCCCTGCCGGGCCAGAAGGGCCTCAGTGCGACGTGCCGGCCACGTTGGCCGGCCGAGGCCTGGCCACGCGCGCAGCGAAGGTCGGCAGCACCAGCAGGGTCAGCGCGGTCGCCGTGATCAGGCCACCGATCACCACCGTCGCCAGCGGTTTCTGCACCTCCGCACCGGAGCCACTGGCGATCGCCATCGGGATGAAGCCGACAATCGCCACCAGTGCCGTGGTCAGCACCGCGCGGATCCGGCTGGCGGCACCGTTGATTGCCGCCTGCAGGGGCAGGTCACCGGCATCGAGCCGCTCGCGGATGGCCTGCATCAACACCAGGCCGTTCAGCGTGGCCACGCCGGACACGGCGATGAAGCCGACCGCCGCCGATACCGAGAAGGGCATGCCACGCAGCAGCAGGGCGAGAATGCCGCCGACCAGCGCCAGCGGCACGCAGCTGAACACCAGCACGGCTTCCTTGCCACTGCGCAGGGCCATGAACAGCAGGCTGCCGATCAGCAGGAACACGACCGGTACCACCGTTGCCAGGCGCTTTTCCGCGCGCTGCAGGTTCTCAAACTGGCCACCCCAGGTGAGATAGGCGCCCGGCGGCAGCGCCACGTCGGCCACCGCTGCCTGCGCTTCGCCGACGAAGCCGCCCAGGTCGCGGCCGCGCACATTGGCCTGCACCACCACCCGGCGGCTGCCATTGTTGCGGCTGATCTGGTTCGGTCCCTCGCTGACCGTGATGCGGGCCACCGAGGACAGCGGAATGACCAGTCCGGCCGGTGTGGCAATCGGCAGCGATGACAGCTGGTCCGGATCGTTGCGCGCGGCATCGTCCAGCCGCACAACCACGTCGAAGCGTCGGTCGCCCTCGAAGATCTTGCCGGCCGCCGTGCCACCGATGCCGGTGGCCAGTGCATCGCTTACGTCCGCAGCGGTCAGCCCGTACTGCGCGGCGGCGACAGGGTCGATCTTCACGTTCAGGGTCGGCAGGCCGGAAATCTGCTCCACCCGCACGTCAGCCGCACCGTCCACCGCACGCAGCTTCAACGCGACCTGGTCGGCCACCTTCTGCAGCTGGCTGAAGTCATCGCCGAAGATCATCACCGCCAGGTCGGTGCGCACGCCGGAGATCAGCTCGTTGAAGCGCAGCTCGATCGGCTGGCTGAACTCGAAGCTGTTGCCCAGCTGCTGCCCGGCCAGCGCCTCGAAGCGCGCCACCAGCGCCTCCTTGTCCAGCGTCGGATCGGGCCACTCCTTGCGCGGCTTCAGCACGATCACGCTGTCGGAGATGTTGGTCGGCATCGGGTCGATCGCGGCTTCAGCGGTACCGGTGCGCGAAAACACGGTTTCCACTTCCGGTTGCCCGGCAATCGCCTTTTCCAGCGCCAGCTGCATCGCCAGCGACTGCTCCAGCGAGGTCGACGGTACGCGCAGCGCCTGCATCGCCACATTGCCCTCATCCAGCGTCGGCATGAATTCGCGGCCCAGCAGCGAGAACGAACCGATGCCCACCACCACCATCATCACCGCGCCGGCCAGCACCGAGCGCGGGTGGTCCACCGCCTTGCGGATCACCGGTTCGATGCGTGCGCGCAGCACGCGGATCAGGCGTGTTTCGTGTTCGCCGTCATCGGCGTGCGCCCCGCTTTCCTTCAGCTTCGGCTCGCGCACCAGTAGCGCAGCCATGGCCGGCACGAAGGTGAAGGAGAACAGGAAGGCACCCACCAGAGCCAGCATGAACGTGGCGGCCATCGGATGAAACGTTTTTCCTTCCACGCCTTCCAGGGTCAGGATCGGCGCAAACACCAGCAGGATGATCAACTGGCCGAACGCCGCTGGACGCGCCATCTTCCGCGCCGACTCCGCCGCCACGCGCAGACGTTCCATCGCGGTCAGCGCACGGCCCAGTTCGGCGCGGCGCTGGCCCAGCATCAGCAGCGTCGACTCGATCACGATCACTGCACCGTCCACCAGGATGCCGAAATCCAGCGCACCCAGGCTCATCAGATTGCCGCTGATGCCGAAGCGGTTCATGCCGATCACGGCGAACAGGAACGACAGCGGAATCACCAGCGCGGTGATGGTTGCCGCGCGCAGGTTGCCCAGCAGCAGGAACAGCACCACCACCACCAGCAGCGCACCTTCGGTGAGGTTCTTTGCCACGGTTCTGATGGTGGAGTTCACCAGCACGCTGCGGTCCAGCACCGGCACGGCCACGATGTCGGCCGGCAACGACCGGTTGACCTGCTCCAGGCGCGCCGCTGCCGCCTGCGCGACGGTGCGGCTGTTGCCACCGGCGATCATCAGGGCGGTACCGAGCACGGCCTCGTGACCATTGCGGCTGGCCGCGCCCAGGCGCGGTGCACGGCTGAGATCGACATCGGCCACGTCGGCCACGCGCACCACCACGCCATTGCGGGTCGCAACGGGGGCCTGCGCCAGATCATCAGTGGTCAGTGCCAGGCCGTCCGCACGTACCACCAGGCCTTCGCCGGCACGCTGCACGAAACCGGCACCCGCCTGCACGTTGGCGCGCTGCAGTGCCGTGACCAGGTCGGCCAGGCCCAGGCCATGCGCAGCCAGCCTGGCAGTGTCCGGGTGCACGCCGTACTCCTTCACGTACCCGCCGACCGTATCGACGCCAGCCAATCCCGGGCTGGAGCGCATCTGCGGCGCGATGATCCAGTCCTGCACCGTACGCAGGTAGGTGGCGCGTTCTTCCGGCGTGCGCAGCAGGCTGCCCTCCGGCGTCCGGTAGACCTCGCCGGCCTGCCAGCCCGCATCCCCCGGTCTGGCCAGCCGGGTGGGATCGAACGGGGTGAAGTCCACCGTCCACATCAGCACCTCGCCCAGGCCGGTGGTGACCGGCGACAGCAGCGGCGACGCGCCATCGGGCAGATCTTCCGCCGCTTCACGCATGCGCTCGGCCACCTGCTGGCGGGCGAAGTAGATGTCGGTCGCGTCGGTGAAGATCGCGGTGACCTGGGAGAAGCCGTTGCGCGACAGCGAACGGGTGGTGGTCAGGCCGGGAATGCCGGCCAGCGCGGTTTCCAGCGGGTAGGTCACCTGCCGCTCGATCTGTTCCGGTGTCAGCGCAGGTGCCACCGTGTTGATCTGCACCTGGCGGTTGGTGATGTCCGGCACGGCGTCGATCGGCAGCTTGCCCAGCTGGAACAGGCCCCAGGCCGCGATCAGCGCCGCCAGGAACACCACCAGCCAGCGGAAGCGCACCGCTGATTCAATGATGAGCTTGAACATGGTCGCCTCCTCAGTGGCCGTGCTCGGCTTCGCCCTTGGCCAGTTCGGCCTTGAGCAGGAAGGCATTGGTGCCGACGATGCGCTCGTTGCCGCTCAGTCCACCGAGGATCTCGATGCGATCACCGGCACGACGGCCGGCCAGCACCGGCTGTGCCTTGAAACCGCCTTCCACGGCGACGAACACGGCGCTGCTGCCGTCGACGTTCTGCACGGCATCGGCTGGCACGCTCAGTGCACCGTCCCGGCCTTCGGTGACCACCCTGGCCGACACCGGCGAACCGGCCGGCGGCAAAGCCGCCTCCACCGGCGTCGCGCGGATGACCGCCACGCCGCCCTGCTGGCGCACGTCGGCCGCAGAGCCGGTGACCGTGGCGGTGAAGCTGCCGCCCGGCACCGTGACGTCCAGCGTCATGCCCGGGGTGACCTGCGCGGCCAGCGCAGGCGGTGCGGTGAACACCAGTTCGTTCATCGCCGGATCGGCGACATCGGCCACCGCGCTGCCTGCGGCGACCACGCCGCCTGGAGTGACCTGGACGTTGCCGACGATGCCGGTCACCGGGCTGGTGATGCGCACGCGGCCACTGGCATCGGGCGCACCGTTGGCCGCGGCCTGCGCCTGTGCGGCAGTCGCCTGCGCCTGTGCGGCCAGCGAACGGGCGCGCGATGCTTCCAGCTCCTGGCGGGCGACCACGCCCTGTTCGACCAGCGCCTTGTCGCGGCCGTAGGCCAGGCGTGCCGCCTCGGCTTCGGCCGATGCGGCCAGAGCGTTGGCGCGGAACACGGCGGCTTCGCCGCTGACCACGATCGCCAGGGCCTGGTTCTGCTTCACCGCTGTGCCTGGTGCCACCAGCACGCGTTCGACGCGACCGCTCACGGTGGACGCCACCGAGGCACGTGCGCCCACCGATGGTTCGACACGGCCCGACAGGCGGGTGGAGCCGCCACCACCGCGTCCGACGGCCACCACTTCGATACCGGACGCCTTGATCTGTTCCGGCGTCAGCTGCACCACGCCTTCGTCGGCGTCGGCCGGTGCCTTGGTAGCCTCGGCCTTGGCGTCCGGGCTGTCGGCTGCGTGGCCGTGGCCGTCATCGCTGCCGGCTTTGGCTGCAGTGGCATCGGCTGTTTCCGGTGTCTGTGCGTTGCCGGCGCAGCCGGCGAGGAGAACGGCCAGCACGACGCCGCCAAGCAGGGGAAAGGAACGGGACAGTGTCATGGGGCCTCCATAAAGGGTGCGCGCCCCTCGAGGCGGGCAAGATCGATTTCCGCGGCGACGCGCGACAGGCGTGCATCCACCGCGGTGCCGCGGGCGGCAATGAGCGCGCTGCGCGTGCTGCGCAGTTCCAGCTGCGAGATGCGTCCGGCATCGAAGCCGACGCGGGCCAGCCGATAGGCTTCCTCGGCCGCCACCACGCTTTCATCGGCGGCGCGGGTGCGGCTGCTGGCAGCCTTCAGCCCGGCAATGGCCGACAGCCGTCCGGCCTCGCTGTCGCGGCGTTGCTGGTCCAGGCGGGCTTCGGCCGCGCGCTGGTCGGCACTGGCGGCACGGATGCCGCCCCGGTTGCGGTCGAACAACGGCACGGTCACGCTGACGCCGAGCGTGTAAGCGCGTTCGCCGCCTTCGCGGAAGCGGGTCTGTCCGGCGGTCAGGCTCAGGTCGGGCAGCGCCCGCTTGCGCTCGACGTCCACCAGCCGGCCGGCCGCATCGGCTTCGGCTTCGGCGATACGCACCGCGAGTGCGGCATCGGTGGCGCCGCGTGGCAGCGGAGGTGCGCGGTCGAGCAGGCTGCTGTCGATCGACTGCACCGGCGAATCCAGCAGCGCGGCGCCGGCCAGGCGCGCCAGCGCGGCGTCGCGGAAGGCCTGCGCCTCGTCCAGCGCGGCGCTGGCATTGGCCACCTCGCTCTGCGCCTGCACCGCACGCAGTTGCGGTTCACGCCCTTGCCTGACCATGGCATTGACGGCCTTGGCATCGTCGCGGGTCAGGGCCAGCGCCTCTTCGGCCAGGGTGTAGCGGCGCAATGCGCTCTCTGCCTGTGCGTAGGCCGCGGCCAGCTGGCCGGCAACATCACTGCGGCTTTGCGCGCCACGCAGATTGGCGGCCTGGGCCTCGGCACGGGCGGCACGTACGCGCGCGCCGCGCTGGCCCCAGACCTCCAGCGGCTGGGACAGGCTGAGCACACTGTCGGCCTTGCCCATGCCGCCGTAGGAGCCGGTGCCCCACGCGTTCTCGGCCGACCAGGAAAGGGAAGGATTGGGCAGCGCACGGGCCTGGTCGGCGCGGGCGTCGGCAGCCTCGGCCAGCGCCGAGCCCACACGGGCGCCGGGCAGCTGGTCCAGTCGTTCAAGCAGGGTGTCGTAGGAAGGAGCAGCTTGCGCCATCACCGATGCCGCCGGGGCCAGGCCCAGCAACACGGCGACGACCAGCCCGGCCGCACGCGGCGACCGTGGTGTCAGGATCGACATAGGGGGATTCCGGTTGTGAGTGAAACGGGAGCCCGCAGCAGCGGGACGCGCTCAGCTCACGCCCGGGGGGGACGCGTCAGTTCATCCTGGGCGACGGCGTAGGCCGTCGCATCGCCGGCCGTCATCCAGCGCGCCGGCAGCGGCGCATCGAAGGCGGCGAAGGTGTTCGCCGGCAGGCTGGAGGTGGAATGGTGGCAGTGGTTATGCGTGCAGGCACCGGTGTGCTTGCTGTCACTGTCGCCTGCGGTGTCATCGGCCGCCGACTCCACATGTGCCACGCTGGCATGCGGTTCCACCGCGCACGCCAGCGCGTCGGCCACCGGCACGACCACGAATGCCGCCATCAGCAGCATCAGCAGGTACGAGCGTAGGTGGCGGGCGATCCGGCGCATGGAGGGGAGGCTAGCAAGCGGTTTTCGCCGGATACAATATCAATGGCCACTTCGGGAATTCGTCGGAATCTCCCGTTCAGCTGGGCGGGCGCGGGGTCGGATCCCTTTCCTCCGGAAAGGGCTCTGACCCAACCCGCCGTTCGGGTGCGTCGCGCACATGTGCTCTGGTAGGTGTCGACCTTGGTCGACACGCTTTTCGCCGCTGGGGTCAGATCCCTTTTCTCTGGAAAGGGCTCTGATCCCATCGCATTGCCGGCCAGCGGCCGGCACTACCCGGGTCACGGCAGTTTCGCGATCACCTTGATCTCGAACTGGAAGCCGTACAGCCAGGTCACGCCGATACCGGTCAGGGTGGGGTGCGGCGCCTCGCCCCAGTACTCGGGCACGATCGCCCAGGCCTTCTCGAAGTTCTTCTCCGGATCGACCAGGAACACGGTCACGTCGATCACGTCATCGAACGTGCAGCCTGCGGCGGCCAGCACGGCATTGAGATTGTCGAAGGCGCGACGGACCTGCGCCTCGAAGTCCGGTTCGGGCGAGCCATCCTCGCGGCTGCCGACCTGCCCGGAGACGAACAGGAAGCCATTGGACCGGATCGCCGGAGAGTAGCGGTTGCGGTCATACAGGGCCTGGCGGCCAACGGGGAAAACGACATCGCGGTGTGACATGGGAAGGGCCTGATGGGAAGAACCGCCATCCTGCTCGCGATTGTTGT
This sequence comes from Stenotrophomonas sp. STEN009, assembly GCF_056760395.1. Taxonomy (NCBI): domain Bacteria; kingdom Pseudomonadati; phylum Pseudomonadota; class Gammaproteobacteria; order Lysobacterales; family Lysobacteraceae; genus Stenotrophomonas; species Stenotrophomonas sp. STEN009. The sequence continues at coordinate 7,230 of NZ_JBRRES010000004.1, forward strand.
CTGGATATACGGCGACGATCGGACTAGATTGATCGCATATCCCAAACAATCGGATCGCCGATGGACCGCTTCGAGGCCATGCGCGCCTTTGCCCGTGTGGTGGAGACCGGCAGCTTCACCCGTGCCGCGACGACCCTGCAGATCAGTCGCACCACGGTGACCCAACTGGTGCAGCAGCTAGAAGCGCACCTGCGTCTGCGCCTGCTCAACCGCACCACGCGGCGGGTCAGCGTCACCGCCGATGGTGCGGCCTACTACCCCCGCATTGCCCGCCTGCTGGCCGAGCTGGAAGAGGTCGAGGGTGGCCTGGGCGATGCCGCCGTGCAGCCGCGCGGCCGCCTGCGCATCGACGTGCCCGGGCCCTATGCGCGGCTGCGGCTGGTGCCGGCACTGCCGGACTTCCAGGCGCGCTACCCCGAGATCCAGCTGGACATCGGCGTCAGCGACCGCGAGGTCGACGTCATCGCCGACAACGTCGACTGCGTGATCCGTGGCGGCACCCCGGCCGACCCGGCCCTGGTGGCACGGCCGCTGGGCGAGCTGCCGATCGGCTTCCACGCCAGCCCGGACTACGTGCAGCGCTTTGGTCTGCCGGAGCATCCGCGCGCGCTGGAGGGACCGCAGCACCACATGGTTGGGCTGCTCAGCCCACGCAGCGGGCGGGCGCGGGTCTTCGCCGCGCGGCGCGGCGATGAGACCGTCCAGGTGCAGGGCCGCCATACGGTCGGCTTCGATGACGGCAATGCCTATCTCGCCGCCGGCCTGGCCGGGCTGGGCGTGGTCGCCCTGCCCAGCTACATGGCCGAGCCGCACGTGGCACGCGGTGAACTGCTGCCGCTGCTGCAGGCCTGGCAGCTGCCGTCGATGCCGATGCACATCATGTTTGCGCCGAACCGGCACATGAGCCAGCGCCTGCGGGTATTCATCGACTGGGTGGTGGAAGCGCTGGGGTGATGGACCCGCAGGGCCGAGCCCACGCCCGGCCGCTCCTGTGGGTAACTTGCGCAAGGCCTTGATTGCATGCATAATGCGCGGCTCGCTGTGTCCGGTTTCGTGCCGGGCGGCGCCCCCGGGAGCACGTCCCCGGCCGCCCAACGCCAGCGTAACCCTTTGATTCTCTTGACGTGTGGTGGGCAACCACCGAGGCCGCCGTCTCCCGGGCTACGGGCTGACAACAACTACTATCGAGGTGCGCAATGTCCCGCGTATGCCAGGTTTCCGGCAAGCGAGTGCAGACGGGTAACAACGTCTCGCACGCCAACAACAAGACCCGTCGTCGTTTCCTGCCGAATCTGCACGAGCGCCGTTTCTGGGTGGCCAGCGAGAACCGCTGGGTCAAGCTTCGTGTTTCCGCGCATGCACTGCGCACCATCGACAAGAACGGCATCGATTCCGTTCTGGCTGAGCTGCGTGCGCGCGGCGAAAAGGTCTGAGGAGTAAAGCATCATGGCAGGCAAGCGCGATAAGGTCCGTATGATTTCCTCGGCCGGTACCGGCCACTTCTACACCACGGACAAGAACAAGAAGAACACCCCGGGGAAGATGGAATTCCTGAAGTACGATCCGGTCGTGCGCAAGCACGTCCTGTACAAGGAAGGCAAGATCAAGTAATCCGCACGGATTGCTGGTCCCCGCGAAGAAACCCGCCCTTGTGGCGGGTTTTTTCTTGCCTGTCGTCTGGTCTGGTGGGTGTCGGCCCTTGGCCGGCACGGCCGTACTCCCTGCGCAGGCTGTCGCCTATGGCGCAGTGCGCGGAATCATGGGCCGAATGCGATAAGTGATTCTTCCTACCGGTTCCGGCAGTTCGCGCGATCCAAATCAATTGGAATCACTGGCTTCGCTGTGTCCATGATGGCAAGCCGCTGCATCTGCAGCGGTCGGGCTTGCAATCCCGAGGAATCGAGTAACGGTAAATTCGCCAGCCGCTGCCCCTGCTTTTGCAGCGGCTGGCGACCCGCTCTGCCTTCTGGCGGGCGGTGCGTGGGGGCCGTGTGCCCGCCGGTTTGTTCCCGTTGCTTGTTCCCCGGTATTGCAACCACGCATCGTCCGCCACCTTCACCGGTGGCCAGATCCGTTGAAGGAGGCTGCATGAACACCCCATCACACCGGCAGGACCTGGAACTGGGCTGGCTGCGCCTGCAGCGCATGCTGGAAGGCATCGAAGGCATGGCGCTGCTGCTGTGCGACCACCATCTGGCGCTGAGCAAGGGTACCTCCTCGCCGCTGCCGGATGCACAGCTGGAGCGGGCGGCGCAGGCCATTGCCTGCATGGCGCTCAACGGCCGCCGCCACGCCGAATCGGTTCGCCAGCTGAGCGAGGTGCCGGTGCGGCATTGAAGCCCGCCCTCCCTTGTAGAGCCGAGCCCGTGCCCGGCTGCGCTGAGGCAGTCGAGCAAGCTCGACTCTACACACCCTGCTGGGCAGAATGGCCCATCACCTGCCGACGGACGACGCGATGCTGGTTGAGTGGTTGCTGGGATCGTATCTGCTGCTGATCGACTGGCTGATCCGGCTGGTCGCGCTGTGCTGGATTCCGACCCGCACCACGCCGGGCGCGGCCCGCAGCTGGCTGCTGCTGGTCGGTTTCGTGCCGCTGCTGGGCCTGCCGCTGTATCTGCTGTTCGGCCACCCGTGGCTGTCGCGCGAGCGCATCCGCCGCCAGGCCGAGGCCTCGCAGGTCATCCGCGAAGAGCAGGCGCTGCAGCGCCGCCTGCGCTGGAAGCCGGAACCGGATACGGCCAGCGCGGAAATCGTGCCGCTGGTGCAGCGACAGGGCGATTTCATGCCGGTACACGGCAACGCCGTCGATCTGCTCACCGATTACGACGAATCGCTGCACACGCTCATCGCCGACATCGACCAGGCCGAAGACCGCGTGCACCTGCTGTACTACCTGATGTTCGACGATTCGGTGGGCGAGGCCATCGTCGAGGCGCTGCAGCGTGCCGCCGCCCGCGGCGTGCAGTGCAGGGTGCTGCTGGACGCGGTGGGCGCCAAGCGTGGCCTGCGCGCCTACCGCAAGCGCCTGCAGGCGCGCGATATCGAAGTGCGGGCGATGCTGCCCGGCGGGCTGCGCTGGCGCCGCAGCGGCCGCATGGACCTGCGCAACCATCGCAAGATTGCGGTGATCGACAACGAAGTGGGCTACATCGGTTCGCAGAACCTGGCACGGCCGGAGTTCGTGCCAGGCCATCCCAACCGCGAGCTGGTGGCGCGTGTGCGCGGCCCGGCGGTGGCACACCTGGAAGCCGTGTTCGCCAGCGACTGGTACATCGAGACCGGCCAGCGCCTGGACGTCATTGCCGACGTACCCGAGTGCAGCGACGATGTTGCCACCCAGCTGCTGCCCAGCGGGCCGGCCTATCCGTACAGCAACGCGCGTGATGCCGTCGCCGCACTGATCCATCTGGCCCGCCGGCGGCTGGTGATGGTCACCCCGTACTTCGTGCCGGACGAAGCGACCCTGAGCGCGCTGCGCATCGCCGCGCTGTCCGGGGTGCAGGTGCAGCTGATCCTGTCGGCCAGCAACAACCAGCGGCTGACCGCCTGGGCGCAGGAGGCCTACTACGACGAGCTGCTGCGCTGTGGCGTGCGCATTGCCCTGTACGAGCCGCAGTTCCTGCACGCCAAGCACATGAGCGTGGATGAAGACATCGCGGTGCTCGGCTCGATCAACATGGATATCCGCTCGTTCGCGCTGAATGCCGAGATCGGCCTGGTCTGCTACGACCGCGTGCTGGTGACGCAGCTGTGTGCCATTGAAGACGATTACCTGCGCCAGTCGCGCCAGCTCGATCTGCAGCAGTGGCGCAAGCGTCCTGCCTGGCGCCGCAGCCGCGAAGGCATCGCACGCCTGGCCGACGCGTTGATGTGAACCGGTGCGCCGGAGCTCGAGCGGTCTCGATCATTGCGCACGCGGCGGCACTCCGGCCCGTCATGGCCGATGGCCTACAATCGGCACATGACTGATTCACCGTGTAATGGCGAACTGGACCTGGCGATCATCGGTGGTGGTGCGGCCGGGGTGCTGGTGGCGATCCAGGTGCTGCGCCAGGCCCGGTCGCCACTGGCGCTGGCCATCTTCGAACCCGCCTCGCAGCTGGCCCAGGGCATCGCCTATGCCACGCCGTGGCCGGAGCACCTGCTGAATGTGCCGGCGGCGAAAATGAGTGCGTTCGCCGAGCAGCCGGCTGACTTCCTCGATTACCTGATGGCCGTCAACGCCTACCCGGGCGAGACGCGCGAGGTGCTGGGCGAGCGTTATGTCGGCCGCCATCATTTCGCCGCGTACCTGCAGCAGCGTCTGCAGGAGGCGGTTGCGGCCAGCCCGGCGCAGCTGCAGGTGATCGCGCAGCCGGTGCGGGGCCTCGCTCCGGATGACTCCGGTTACCGCCTGCAGCTGGGCGATGGCCACACATGGCACGCCGCGCAGGGGGTGCTCGCCACCGGCAACAGCATGCGTCCGCTGCCGGTGGCCGGTGCCGATGGACTGCCTGCCGACACCGTGGTCGAAGCCTGGGACTACGACGGCGTGCGCGCGTTGGCAGGCGCGCACGCGCTGGCCATCGTCGGTTCCGGTCTGAGCATGGCTGATACGGTGCTGGCGCTGGTCGCGGCCGGTCACACCGGCCCGCTGCATGTGATTTCCCGTCACGGCCTGCTGCCGCTGCCGCATGCGCACGCGGGCCTGCCGGATTTCGACCCCGCCCCCCTGCTGCCGATGACGCTGCGCCAGCGCCTGCGCACGCTGCGCCGGCAGGTGCGCCGGGCCGAGGCGGATGGCCTGCCCTGGCAGGGCGTGATGGACCGCCTCCGTCCGCATGGACAGGCGCTGTGGTGCAGCCTCGACGAGGCCGACCAGCGGCGGTTCCTGCGCCATGTGGTGCGCTACTGGGATGTACATCGCCATCGCATCGCCGAAGAGGTCGATGCACAGTTGCGCGCATTGCAGGCCAGCGGTCAGCTGCGCGTGCATCGCGCACGCCTGGATCGGGTCTGGCGTGAGGGCGATGCGCTGCAGCTGTCGGGCCACGATGCGGCCGGACACCCGCAGCAGTGGACGATCGGTGGTGTGATCAACGCCACCGGTGTGGAGACCCGCGCCACCGCGTTGCGCAATCCGTTGCTGCAGCAGCTTCAGGCCGATGGCCTGGCCCGTCCCGGGCCGCATGGGCTGGGCCTGGACAGCACGGTGCCCGGCGACCGCGTGCGCAGCGCCGGCGGCCAGCCGCAGGCGCGGCTGGGCGTACTTGGCAGCCTGCGCATCGGCAGCCTGTGGGAAAGCCTGGCGGTGCCTGAACTGCGCCAGCAGGCGCAGGCACTGGCCACCCAGGTGGTCGCAGGAGCCGCGACGGCGATGCCGTAAAATGGGGGCATGGATGTCTCCCACCTGCTTGATGGCCTGAACCCGGCCCAGCGCGAAGCCGTCTCCGCTCCCCCCGGCCACCACCTGGTGCTGGCCGGTGCCGGTTCCGGCAAGACCCGCGTACTTACCCACCGCATCGCCTGGCTGCATGAAGTCGAAGGCGTGCCGACCCATGGCATCTTCGCGGTGACCTTCACCAACAAGGCCGCCGGCGAGATGCGCCACCGCATCGACGCACAGCTGCCGCATGGCAGCCGTGGCATGTGGATCGGTACCTTCCACGGCCTGGCCAACCGCCTGCTGCGCCTGCACTGGCAGGACGCGAAGCTGCCCGAAGGTTTCCAGGTGATGGATTCGGACGACCAGCTGCGGCTGGTCAAGCGCGTGGTGCAGGCACTGGAGATCGACGACAGCAAGCATCCGCCCAAGCAGATCGCGTGGTGGATCAACGAACAGAAGGATGAAGGCCGCCGCCCGCAGCACATCCAGCCCGAGCCGCACGATGCGTGGCTGGAAACCATGCGCCAGGCCTACATCGAGTACCAGGCGCGCTGCGACCGTGCCGGCCTGGTCGACTTCGCCGAACTGCTGCTGCGCGCGCATGAGCTGCTGCGTGACAATCCCGGCCTGCTGGCGCACTACCGCGCCCGCTTCCGCGAGATCCTGGTGGACGAGTTCCAGGACACCAATGCCATCCAGTACGCCTTCGTGCGCGTGCTGGCGGGGGAGTCCGGCCATGTGTTCGTGGTCGGCGACGACGACCAGGCCATCTACGGCTGGCGCGGTGCCAAGGTGGAGAACGTGCAGGGCTTCCTGCGTGATTTCCCGGGCGCGCAGACCATCCGCCTGGAACAGAACTACCGCTCCACGGCCAACATCCTCGGTGCTGCCAACGCGGTGATCGCGCACAACCCCGATCGCATCGGCAAGCAGCTGTGGACCGACAGCGGTGACGGCGAGCCGATCGACCTGTACGCGGCGTACAACGAGATGGACGAGGCCCGCTACATCGTCGAACGTGCCCGCCAGTGGGTGCGCGATGGTGGCAGCTACACCGAAGTGGCCGTGCTCTACCGCAGCAATGCGCAGTCGCGTGCGCTGGAAGAAGCCCTGCTGAGCGAGCAGGTGCCGTACCGCGTGTACGGCGGCATGCGCTTCTTCGAACGCGCCGAGATCAAGGACGCGCTGGCCTACCTGCGCCTGCTCTCCAACCGCAACGACGATGCCGCCTTCGAGCGCGCGGTGAACACGCCGACCCGCGGCATCGGTGAACGCACTCTCGACGAAGTGCGGCGCGAAGCACGAGCGCAGGGCATTTCGCTGTGGGAAGCCACCATGCTGGTCACCCAGGGCAATGCGCTGGCCGCGCGTGCGCGCAACGCACTGGCGGGCTTCCTGGTGCTGGTCAACGAACTGCAGGCGCAGACCCGGGACATGACCCTGGCCGAGCGCGTGGATCACGTGCTCTCGCGCTCGCAGCTGCGTGAGCACTGGAGCAAGGAAAGCCGCAATTCGCTCGACTCCGAATCGCGCACCGACAACCTCGACGAACTGGTCTCGGTCGCCTCGCGCTTCGTGCGGCGGGCCGATGACATCGAGGAAGTGGGCGAGGACATGGACGAGCTGGTGGCGTTCCTGGCCTACGCTGCGCTGGAGGCCGGCGAGGGCCAGGCGCAGGCCGGCGAGGACGGCGTGCAGCTGATGACCCTGCACTCGGCGAAGGGCCTGGAATTCCCCCTGGTGTTCCTGGCCGGCATGGAGGATGGCCTGTTCCCGAGCGCGCGTTCGCTGGAAGAAAGCGGCCGGCTGGAGGAAGAGCGGCGCCTGGCGTATGTGGGCATCACCCGGGCGCGGCAGAAGCTGGTGCTGTGCTACGCCGAATCACGCCGCATCCATGGCCAGGACAACTACAGCCTGCCTTCGCGATTCCTGCGTGAGATTCCACGCGGGCTGCTGCATGAAGTGCGGCCGAAGGTGCAGGTCTCGCGTCCCGCGTCGCTGGGCAGCAGCCGGGTGATGGGGCATGCCGCCATCGAGCTGCCGCCGATCAAGCTCGGCGCGCTGGTCAGCCATCCCAAGTTCGGCGAAGGCATGGTGACCGATTACGAAGGCAACGGCGCCCACGCCCGCGTGCAGGTCGAGTTCGCCGACGCCGGCAGCAAGTGGCTGGTGATGGCCTACGCCAACCTGACGGTGATCTGATTCCCGTCGAGGGGGGGGGGGGGGCCCCCCCACCCCATCACGGGAACACCCGGCCGAGCATGGGCTCGGCTCTACAATGGGCGGCATCTCTTCCAGGAATGCCCCCATGACCGAGCCCACGCTGCATGTCACCGTGACCTTGAACGCCAGGCTGCAGCCTGAGCATCGCCACGAGCTGTTCGAGGATCCGCTCGACGCGCTGCTGCAGGCCGCCGAAGTGGGCGAAATCACCGGCGGCGGGACCGCCCTCTCCGATGACGGCGAGGTCGAGTACGGCGACATCGAGGTGGCGCTTCATGACGCGGCAGGTGTGCCGAAGTTGATCGATCTGCTGGAGCAGCTGGGCGCGCCGAAGGGATCGAAGGTGCAGGGCGCCGGGGACGGCGACCGCGGTTTCGGCGTCACCGAAGGCCTGGGCATCTATCTGGATGGCCAGAACCTGCCGGACGAGGTCTACGAACAATGCGATTCCAACCATGTGTTCGAACAGCTGTCCGAACGCATCGATGGCCTGGGTGAGATCTGCAGCTGGTGGCAGGGCCCGACCGAGACCGCGCTGTACATGTACGGCCAGTCGTTCGAGGCGATGCGTGATGCGATTGCCGGGTTCGTGGCCAGCTACCCGCTGTGCCAGAACGCACGCGTGGTGCAGATCGCCTGAGAGGGCCACCTGTAGAGCCGAGCCCACGCTCGGCTCATCCATCCGGAGCCGAGCATGGGCTCGGCTCTACAGGCGCCGGATTGATCCTGCTCAAAGCGCCACGTGCACATCGGGTGTGCAATGGTGGCGTTCCCATCCGGCGGATTGCCACGGAGCCCCACCATGTACACGCGCATCCTGATCGCCACCGACGGGTCCGAGCTGGCCGACAAGGGCCTGGCCAAGGGCCTGGAGCTGGCGAAGGACCTCAATGCAGAGGTCGACATCGTCACCGTTTCCGAGCCGTGGGCTGTCGGCATGTACGACGCCATGGGCTGGAGCGTGGGCTACATGAACAGCCCCGAGTACAAGGCCGATCGCGAGGAAGGCGCGCAGAAGGTACTGCAGCCTGCGCTGGCCAAAGCCGCTGAGCAGGGCATCCAGGCCAACCCGGTGCATGTGCTGGACCGCTACGCGGCCGACGGCATCATCGAGACCGCTGCCGAGCGCAACAGCGACCTGATCGTGATGACCTCGCATGGCCGTCGTGGCGTGACCCGCGTACTGCTGGGCAGCCAGACCGCCGAGGTGCTGGCACGCAGCACGCTTCCGGTGCTGGTCATCCGCTGAGGCACGTGTTCCCGGGGAGGGGACACCGACGCCGGCCGCAGGATGCGCGCCGGCGTCATCTTTTATGCAGCCGGGCTCGCTGGGGTCGGATCCTGCGGAAAGGGATCCGACCCCTGTCACATCACCAGCTGTAGAGCTTCCAGTACACCGGCGAGACGCCGTCCTTGTCGGTGTCCATGCGGCCATCGCCGTTCTTGTCGTACATGTAGAACGGGGCACCCCGCGACGGCGTCACCTTGACCATGCGCAGCTGCCCGGCCACGCGGTACTCCTCGATGGTGTCGCCGTTGCTCATGGTGCGGCTGGAGACCTCGGCGCCCTTGACGTCGACCGGGGGCGCCCCGGCGCCACCCATGCTGGCGCAGCCGGCAAGCAGGAGCAGGGAGGCCAGCATCAGAGTCTTCATGGGCGGTGGTCCTTTGCCTGGAAAGAGATTCGATTATGCCCCATCGTCGGGCATGCGCCGTGTCGCCGCTGTGCAGGGACAGGCGCGTAGAATCGCTGCATGAGCAGATTAGTCCTGATCGACGGGTCCAGTTACCTGTACCGCGCGTTCCACGCGCTGCCGCCCCTGTCCAATGCACAGGGCGAGCCCACCGGCGCGCTGTTCGGCGTGGTCAACATGCTGCGCTCGACGCTGAAGGAGCGGCCGGCCTACGTCGCGTTCGTCGTCGATGCGCCCGGCAAGACCTTCCGTGATGACCTGTACGACCAGTACAAGGCCAACCGTCCCCCGATGCCCGACGAGCTGCGCAGCCAGGTCGAGCCGATGTGCCGCATCGTCGAAGCGCTGGGCATCAGCATCCTGCGCGTTCCGGGCGTGGAAGCCGACGATGTGATCGGCACGCTGGCCCTGCAGGGCCAGGCGCAGGACCTGAAGGTGACGATTTCCACCGGCGACAAGGACTTCGCCCAGCTGGTGCGGCCGGGCATCGAACTGGTCAACACCATGACCGGCAGCCGCATGGATTCGGACGCGGCGGTGATGGAGAAGTTCGGTGTGCGCGCCGACCAGATCGTCGACCTGCTGGCGCTGATGGGCGACAGCGTCGACAACGTGCCGGGCGTGGAGAAGTGCGGGCCGAAGACCGCCGCCAAGTGGCTGGCGGAGTACCAGCACCTGGAGGGCGTGATGGCGGCCGCGCCGGCCATGAAGGGCAAGATCGGCGAAAACCTGCGTGCGGCGCTGGAGCGCCTGCCGCTGAACCGCGAGCTGGTGACGATCCGCACCGACGTCGCGCTGGAGGCCACCCCGACCACGCTGGCGCTGCGCGAACAGGACGTGCCGGCGCTGACCGAGCTGTACGCGCGCTACGGTTTCACCCAGGCCCTGAAGGAACTGGGGGCGCCGCTGCCGGCACCGGCCGTGGCCAGCGAGGCGGCACCGAGCCTGCGTGGCACGGCGGCCGGCTTCGCCCGTGGCAGTGCGGAGGCACCGGCCGAGGGCACGCTGGATCCGGCACTGGCCGCGCCAGGTGAATACGAGACCGTGCTTGGCAGTGAACAGCTGCAGGCCTGGGTGGAGCGGCTGCAGCAGGCCGACCTGATCAGCTTCGATACCGAGACCGACGCGCTGGATGCCATGCGCGCGCGCCTGGTCGGTGTCAGCCTGGCGGTCGAGCCGGGCAGGGCGGCCTACATCCCGGTGGGCCATGACTACCCCGGCGCACCGGCGCAGCTGCCGCTGCAGCAGGTGCTGGACGCGTTGCGCCCGGTACTGCAGGACCCGGCAAGGAAGAAGCTGGGCCAGCACGGCAAGTACGACCTGCATGTGCTGCGGCGCCACGGTGTCGAGGTGCAGGGTTACCACGACGACACCATGCTTGAGAGCTTCGTGCTCAATTCCACCGCCACCCGCCACGACATGGATTCGCTGGCCCTGCGTTACCTGGGCTACACCACCATCAAGTTCGAGGACGTGGCCGGCAAGGGCGCCAAGCAGATTCCGTTCTCGCAGGTGGGCATCGACGAGGCCAGCCGCTATGCGGCCGAGGACGCCGACATCACCCTGCGCCTGCACCGCGCGCTGCAACCGCAGCTGCTGGCCGAACCGGCCCTGGACAGCGTGTACCGCGACATCGAGATGCCCCTGGTGCCGGTACTGGCCAGCATCGAGGCCAACGGTGTGCGCATCGATGCCGACGAGCTGCGCCGGCAGAGCCAGGACCTGTCTTCGCGCATGCTGGCCGCGCAGCAGAAGGCCACCGAGCTGGCCGGGCGCAGTTTCAACCTGGATTCGCCGAAGCAGCTGCAGGCCGTGCTGTTCGACGAGCTGAAGCTGCCGGCGGTGGTGAAGACCCCGAAGGGCCAGCCCAGCACCAATGAAGAGGCGCTGGAGGCGATCGCCGACCAGCATGAGCTGCCGCGGGTGATCCTCGATTACCGTGGCCTGGCCAAGCTGCGCAGCACCTACACCGACAAGCTGCCGGAGATGGTCAACCCGGATACCGGCAGGGTGCACACCAGCTACCACCAGTCCGGCGCTGCCACCGGCCGCCTGTCCTCCTCGGACCCGAACCTGCAGAACATCCCGATCCGCACCGAAGATGGCCGCCGCATCCGCCGCGCCTTCGTCGCACCGGAAGGCTGCCAGCTGCTGGCAGCCGACTATTCGCAGATCGAACTGCGGATCATGGCCCACCTGTCCGAAGACCCGGGCCTGGTGCGCGCCTTCGAGCAGGGCGCCGACGTGCACCGCGCCACCGCCGCAGAAGTGTTCGGCCGCACCCTGGACGAGGTGACGCCGAACGAGCGCCGCGCGGCCAAGGCGATCAATTTCGGCCTGATGTACGGCATGAGTGCCTTCGGCCTGGCCCGCAACCTCGGCATCGACCGGGGCCAGGCGCAGGATTATGTGGCGTTGTACTTCAGCCGTTACCCGGGCGTGCGTGACTTCATGGAGCGGATGCGCCAGCAGGCCCGTGACCAGGGCTATGTGGAGACGCTGTTCGGCCGCCGCCTGTATCTGAACGATATCCATGCACGCAACCAGGGCCTGCGTGCCGGTGCTGAACGCGCCGCGATCAACGCGCCGATGCAGGGCACCGCTGCCGACATCATCAAGCGCGCGATGGTGGATGTTGACCGCTGGCTGCGCGACAGCGGGGCGCCGGCGCGGATGATCCTGCAGGTGCACGATGAACTGGTGTTCGAAACCGAGACTGCGTTTGTCGAGGAGCTGCGGGAAAATGTGGTGCAGCGTATGTCGCAATCGGCACAGTTGCGTGTCCCTCTGGTGGTCGACACCGGCGTAGGCAAGAACTGGGACGAGGCGCACTGAGTCGCTTTCGGTCCTGAAACGACGTGAATTTGTTCATCTGGCCACAGTTTCTGACTCGGCCATGAATACTCGCCCCATTGCGGTTCATTAAATTGGCTCCCTTCACGAACCGTTAGTGTTCGGAGTGGTTCTATAGCTCTCGACAGGCGCAATGCCTGTTGTGGATCTCTCCCATCCCCTGGAGCAGATCTCGGAACGGGGACTCCTCCCCAAGTGCCCGTTCCCCGGCCCCGTTGACCTCCCCCTGGTCAGCGGGGCTTTTTATTTGCGCCGCCGGCAGGCTGCCGGCTGCTAGGCTGGGCCACCGCCCAGCAGGGGAGCCCGCAATGCACGATCTGTTCGCACTGGCGATGCCGTGGTGGGAGTTCATCCTGCGCGCGGTGGTGGTCTACACCGTCGTGCTGGGCCTGGTGCGCCTCAGCGGCAAGCGCGCGCTGGGGCAGATCACCCCGTTCGACGTGCTGCTGATCGTGCTGCTGGGCAACGCGGTGCAGAACGCGCTGCTGGGCCAGGACACGTCCCTGGGCGGTGGCCTGCTGCTCGCCGCGACCCTGATCCTGCTCAACTACGGCGTGGGCTGGGTGACCACCCGCAACCGCCGCCTGGAGCGCCTGATCGAGGGGGACCCGGTGGTGATCGCCCGTGACGGCACCCTGTTGCGGGATGTTCTGCGCCGCGAACTGATCAGCCGGGCCGACTTCGATGCCGCCATGCGCCAGCAGGGCTGCCTGCGCATCGATGATGTGCAGGTGGCGCTGCTGGAAACCACCGGCCACATCACGATCATCGCCCGGCACACGGACGCGTAGGGCCGGCGGCATGCGTGCGGGGACGGCCACGCCGCCCCGCGAGATGCCTTAGAGCCAGTCGCGCGGGACCAGGTAGTCGGCCAGCCGGGCTTCCGGACTGCCCGCCTCGGGGGTGAAGCCGTATTCCCAGCGCACCCGCGGCGGCAGGCTCATCAGGATGCTTTCGCTGCGGCCGCCGCTCTGCAGGCCGAACAGCGTGCCGCGGTCGTAGACCAGGTTGAATTCCACATAGCGGCCCCGCCGGTACAGCTGGAATTCGCGCTCGCGCTCGCCATGGGCGATGCTCTTGCGCTGCTGCACGATCGGCAGATAGGCGTCGAGGAAGCCGTCACCGACCGCCCGCAGGTAGTCGAAGTCACGTTCGAAATCGCCGTGCAGATCGTCGAAGAACAGGCCGCCGATGCCGCGCGTTTCGTTGCGGTGGCGCAGGAAGAAGTACTCGTCGCACCAGCGCTTGTGCGCGCTGTAGCGCTCTTCACCAAACGGCGCGCACAGGTCGTGGGCGACCTGGTGCCAATGGCGCACGTCCTCGTCGAAGGGATAGAAGGGGGTCAGATCGAAACCACCCCCGAACCAGCTGGCCACCACTTCGCCGTCGCGCTGCGCCTGGAAGAAGCGCACGTTGGCATGGGTGGTGGGCACATAGGGGTTGAGGGGGTGGAACACCAGCGATACGCCGGTGGCGCGCCAGGAGGCGCCGGCCAGCTCCGGGCGGTTGGCCGAGGCCGACGGCGGCAAGCGGCTGCCGGAGACATCCGAGAAGCCGATTCCGGCCTGTTCGAACACCGCGCCGTCGCGCAGCACGCGGGTACGGCCACCCCCGCCTTCAGCGCGCTGCCACAGGTCTTCCTGGAAGCGGGCCTGGCCGTCGGCCGCTTCGATCGCCGCACAGATGCGGTCCTGCAGGTCGGTCAGGTAGGCGCGCACGCGCTCGAATTCGTTCATGACGCGTACTTTACCGCAGGGCCTGCCGCACGCCGCGGGTGAGGGCAGGTCAGTGGAAGCAGGAGCGGATATCCGGCCGCAGCAGGCGCCAGGCCAGCCAGCCCTGCGCGACGAGCAGGGCGAAGGCGCCGCCGAACAAGGTCAGCGACATGAGGATGTGCTGGGTTCGCGCTTCGCGCAGTGTGCCTGGATCGACGATACGCCCGATGACGTCGGCGACGACGCTGTCCAGCCACCCGGCGACGGCGAAGTTTGCCAGGGCCGAGAGCCACAGCAATGCCACGTAGCTCCACAGGCCCCAGCGACGTCGCCGGGCGAATCCCCAGCTGGAAAGCACGGCGGGGATCGCTGACAGCATCAGCCACAGGGTAGCGTCCACCGGTTTGCGCAGGATCCACAGCACGCCTGGCGGGAACTGCTGTTCAGTGGCCGACAGCAGCATCCACCGCCAGAACGGGCCGCCGGACAGCTGCCAGACCACCAGCGCCTGAATCGCCATGGCCACCACGAACGCTGCGCAGATCAGCAGCGACGCCAGGCCGAGCGGCCGCACGAAATCCTCCGGGTTGAGCGGCGTGGCAGGGCGGTGCCGGGGCGGTTGAAGCGACATCCGATGTCCTTGGCTGCAGTGGCGTCTTCAGCGGGTCGCCACCCGGGTGGCAACGGCCGGCAGGATATGGTGTTCGCTCAAGGGTGCCAAGAGCAGGCCATGGGGCGGGCGCAGCGGCACCCACGCCAGCTCGGCGATTTCCGCGCGTGCCTGCGGCGTGCCCTGTACCTGCACCCACCAGGCCTCGGCCTGTACGCGATGACCAGGCTCGTTCACCGCCCAGTCCTGGAAATGGCCCAGCGCCACGGCAGGGTCGGCGAGCAGGCGCACACCCAGCTCCTCGTCCAGTTCGCGGGCCAGCGTCTGCAGTGGCGTTTCGCCCGGTTCGGGCTTGCCTCCGGGCTGGATGAAGCGGTCGGCGCCGTGCTTGCGTACCACCAGCGCCCGGCCGTGGTCGTCGACGATGACCGCAGCCACGATGTGGATCGTGGCCGCGGCACTGCTCACTTCAGGTTCTGCTCGAACAGCTTGAGGATGCGCTTGTACTGGTCCAGCCAGGAGTCGGCGCGGACGTAGCCGTGGCGCTCCAGCGGGTACGGGGCGATCGACCAGTTGTCCTTGTGCAGCTCGATCAGGCGCTGGGTCAGGTTCACCGAGTCCTGGAAGAACACGTTGTCATCCATCATGCCGTGCGCGATCAGCAGGTTGTCCTGCAGGTTCTGCGCGTACTCGATCGGCGAGGACACCCGGTACGCCTCTGGATCGATGTCCGGCGTGTTGAGGATGTTGCTGGTATAGGCGTGGTTGTAGTTGTGCCAGTCCACCACCGGGCGCAGCGCGGCACCGGCCTTGAAGGTGCCCGGTGCGCGGAACAGCGCCATGAAGGTCATGAAGCCGCCGTAGGAGCCACCGTAGATGCCGGCGTGGTCACGGTCGCCCTGCTGGGTGTCCACCAGCCAGTCCAGGCCGTCCTTGTAGTCTTCCAGTTCCGGGTGGCCCATGTTGCGGTAGACGGCCGTGCGCCAGTCGCGGCCGTAGCCCTCGCTGCCGCGGTAGTCCATGTCCAGCACGATGTAGCCCTTCTGCACCAGCAGGTTGTGGAACATCTGCTCGCGGAAGTAGGCCGGGTAGCGCTGGTGCACGTTCTGCAGGTAGCCGGCACCGTGCACGAACATCACGATCGGGTACTTCCTGCCCGGTTCCTTGTGCTCGGGTTCGTAGTACTTGGCCCAGACCACGCCGGCGCCATGCCTGGACGGTACCGCCACCAGCTTCGGCTGGATCCACTGGCGCGCCTTGAAGTCGGCGCTGCGGGTATCGGTCAGCACGCGGGCCTGGCCGCCCGCGCTGGGCAGCACCGCCAGCTGCGGTGGCAGGTAGGCACCGGAGTAGCGCACCAGCAGCTGCTGGCCATCCGGCGACAGCGAGAAGTCTTCCACGCCGTTGAGGCTGGTCAGCTCGCGGACCTGACGGCTGCCGGTGTCGACCGCGCAGACTTCGTAATCGTGCGGGGCCTGCTGGTTGCACAGGAAGTAGAAGCCCTTGCCGTCGGCCGACAGCACGGGCGCGGAGGTCTCCCACTTGCCGCTGGTCAGCGCCTGCGGCCGGGCAGTGCCGGCCTGGGTGTACAGGTGCGAGAAGCCCGATTCCTCGGACAGCAGCCACAGCGTGCGGCCATCGGCCATCCAGCCGAAATCGTTGAAGCCCCAGTTGATCCACGCGTTGTCGGTCAGCCGGTGGCGGTTCTGCACGCGGCCGTCGCTGCCGATGCTGACGATCCAGCGGTCCTTGTTGTCGTTGGCGCGCAGCATCACCGCCGCCTGCTGGCCATCGGCGCTCCAGCGCATGCCGCCGCCCATGAAGTCGCTCATCACCTGCACGCTGCGTTCGCCCTTCAGCGCCTCCTTGCCGGCCTTGCGGCGCAGGTCGGCCAGCGGGTCGGTGGCGATGCCCGGCAGGCCGGACAGCGACAGCTTCTGCGCCTTGCCGCTGCGCACGTCCACGTACCACAGGGTGTGCGGCTCGTTGCCATTGCGACCGACGCGGGTGCGGGTGTCCTCGGTTTCCTCGTAACCGGATTCGGTCACGTACAGCGGCATCTTGCTGGTGCGGCCCTCGTCGAAGTCCTTCGGCGTGGTCACCACGATCAGGTGGCCCAGGTCCGGCGACAGCACGCTGTCGGCGATCTCCACGTCGGCGCCCAGGTATACCGGGCCCGGCGCGCGGGTCGGGTCGGCCTGGCGCCAGCGCTGGTCCTGGTCCTTCAATGCCTCGCGCTGCTCGCGGTCGCGACGCAGGGTTTCCAGGGTACGCAGCTGCTGGTCGCGCAGCAGGTCGTCCTTGGGCGCGCTGTTGGGGTCCTTGTCGGCCTTCAGGCTGGCAACCTGCTGCACGCCGCCGGCAGCGGTCCAGTGGAACCAGTTCTGGCCCACCCGCCAGATCACGCCGTTGTCGGCAGCGAAGTTCACCCCGCTGGCGCGCTCGTTGCTGCGCGTGAGCTGGGTGAGCGCGCCGCTGCGCAGGTCGCGCACGAACACGTCGCCGTTGCGGACGAAGGCGCTGCGGGTGCGGGTGCGGTCGTAGACCGGATCGGCCACGTCCAGGGTGCCGCGCTGGTCGTCAGCCACCTGGGCCGCAACACCACCGGCCACGGGCTGGCGGAAGGTGTCGCGCACCGGGCTGCCGTTGCGCTTGAGCTGGTACTCGACCTGCTGGCTGTTCCAAGACCACCAGGCCTTCTCGACCGGCGGACCGATCCAGTCCGGATCCGCCATGGCCTGTTCGATGGTGATCGGCGTCGGCGCGGCATGGGCGGCCGGTGCGGCCAGCACGGCCGACAGCAGGAGGGACAGGGGCAGCACTCGGGACATGGGCGGACGGCACCAGAAAAGGAAACCGGGCAAGGGTAGCAGCCGTTCGCGCCGCAGGAGGGGGCCACAGGTCATGGCGGCGGGATCGGCAAAGCGGTGCAACCGGTGCCCGCCATCGCGCATCCATTCTCCTGAACCCGCATCATTCACCGCACAGGAGCACGACCATGCAGGAACTCATCCCGATCACCCTCTTCATCTGCATCGCCTACGCCATCCACGCCATCGCCGATGCGCGCGCGCGCAGCAAGCTGGTCGCACCGCACGTGCCCGAGGAGGTGATCCGCGCCCTGGCCGTGCTGGAGGAAGAGCGCCGCCGCCAGGGCGCGCTGCGCTGGGGCATCAGCCTGGTGTGCCTGGCCCTGGCCATGGGCCTGCTGGAAGTCCTGGGCGCCCGCGACCTCACCTTTGGCGCCGCCGCCGCCCTGGTGGGCAGTGCCGGCCTGGGCCAGCTGCTGGCCTGGCACTTCACCCGCCCCGCCGTGCGCAAGAGCTGAGCGCCGGCATGCCACACGCCCCGGGGGAGCGGTGCGCATGAGCCTGCTGGGCGAAGCCCTGTCCGCCCTGCGCGGCCGCCGCCGGCAGGACGCCGCGGCGGCCGCGGTCATCGAAGATGATGCGGCGCTGGTGCGGGCCATCATCGATGGCTCGCAACCGGCGTTCGCGCAGCTGGTGCAGGCCCATCAGCGCACGTGCGCGCATGTGATCGGTCGCATGGTGGGTGACCGCGATCAGGTCGCTGACCTGCTGCAGGAGACCTTCCTGGCGGTGTTCCGGCAACTGCACCGGTTCCGCTTCGAATCCTCGCTGCGGACCTGGATCTCACGGGTGGCCTACACCACCGCATTGCAGCACCTGCGTCGCCGGCGCCTGGAAGCGCAGTGGATGGTGGCGGTGGAGGTACCGGAGGATCTGGGCATCGGTGACGAGGGACCGGGCCCGGCCGAACTCAGCCAAGCGCTGCAGGCCGGCCGCCAGCTGGGTGCGGCGCTGGAGCGGTTGAGCCCGCCGCAGCGCCTGATCGTCGGCCTGCACTACCTGGAGGATTTCGACCTGGCAGAGATCGAGCAGGTGACCGGTCTTGCGCGCGGTACCATCAAGAGCCACCTGCACCGCGCGCGTCTGCTCCTGAAGCAGGAACTGACGCGGCATGCCACCGCCGGAGAACTGCTGTGAACCCACCGACCGATCCCCGCGATGCCGACGAGCGCGCGCTGGCGCAGGCGTTGCGTGAACAGGCACGGCAGGAACAGACCCCGGACGTGAGCGAGGCGTTGCAGACGCGTATTGCCAGTGAGTCGCGCGACAGTGGCGTGGGCTATGTGGTGGTGCAGGTGCTGCTGGTGGGCGCGCTGCTGGCGGCCGGTGCCTGGTACTTCTGGCCTTGAGGCTCTCGCCGGGCCATGCCCGGCGGATCGGCGCCGGCAGGTCATGGGGCGCGGCCATGCCCGGCGGCTTCCCCTGCGACAGAGTGAAGCAGCGCGTCACCCGGTCGCATCCCGGCGTAACGAAATATTCCTAAAGTGGTCCGGTATCCCACCGGTCGCAGGCAGGAGGCGTCCCTTGGACGCGTTGTTGTTGTCCCGGATCCAGTTCGGATTCGTCATCAGTTTCCATGTGCTGTTCCCGGCCTTCACCATTGGCACGGCCAGCTGGCTGGCCTTCGTCGAATGGCGCTGGCTGCGTACCCGTCTCCCGGTCTGGCGGGAGCTGTACTTCTTCTGGCAGAAGATCTTCGCCGTATCGTTCGGCATGGGCGTGGTCAGCGGCATCGTCATGGCCTTCCAGTTCGGCACCCACTGGCCGCGCCTGAGCGAGGTGGCCGGTACCGTCATCGGCCCGCTGCTGACCTACGAGGTGCTGACCGCGTTCTTCCTGGAAGCCAGCTTCCTGGGCGTGATGATGTTCGGCTGGGGCCGGGTTTCGCCGCGCCTGCATTTCCTGTCCACCTGCATGGTGGCGCTGGGCACGCTGTTCTCCACGTTCTGGATCCTGTCGTCCAACAGCTGGCTGCACACTCCGGCCGGCTACGAGATGGTCAATGGCATCGTGCATCCGGTGGACTGGTGGCAGGTGGTGTTCAACCCGTCGTTCCCGTACCGGCTGGCGCACATGGCGCTGGGCTCGTTCATCACCACCTGCTTCGTGATCGGCGGCGTGGGTGCGTGGTACCTGCGCAGGGGAACGCACGTGGAGGCGGGCCGGCGCATGCTGATCGCGGCCGTGGCGTTTGCGGCGCTGACCGTGCCGGTGCAGATCTTCGTCGGCGACATGCATGGCCTGAACACCCTCAAGCACCAGCCGATGAAGATCGCGGCGGTGGAAGCGCACTGGCATGAATCCGGCGAAGGCGAGGGCGTGCCGCTGGTGGTATTCGCGCTGCCCAACGAAAAGGAAGAGCGCAACGACTTCGAAGTCGCCATTCCGAAGCTGGGCAGCGTGATCCTGACCCATTCGCTGGACGGCACCTTCGATCCGCTGACTTCGGTACCGGCCAGTGAACGGCCACCGGTGACGCCGGTGTTCTTCGCCTTCCGCATCATGGTTGGACTGGGCACGCTGATGCTGCTGCTGGCATGGGTGTCGGCGTTCCAGCTGTGGCGGAGGAAGCTGCTGGATTCGCCGTGGCTGCTGCGCGGCTGGAACTGGATGTTGCCGAGCGGCTTCATCGCGCTGCTCTCCGGCTGGTTCGTCACCGAGATGGGGCGGCAGCCGTGGGTGGTCTACGGCGTGCTGCGTACTGCCGATGCGGTCGGCCCGCAGAGCGCATGGATGACCGCGCTGTCGCTGGGGGTCTACGTCGTCGGCTACGCCTTCGTCTTCGGCTGGGGCATCTGGTACCTGGTGAAGATCCTGCGCCATGGACCGCAGCCCCACGACCAGGGGCCCTCGCTGGACCACGGCAGCCACACCCCGGCACGGCCGCTGTCCGCCGCCGACGAACCGCTGGAGGAGCGCTGACATGGACCTGGTGACCTGGCTGCCGGTGGCGTGGTTCGCGGTGATCGGCTTCGGCGTACTGATGTACGTGGTGCTGGACGGGTTCGTGCTGGGCATCGGCATCCTTGCGCCGTTCGCCGAGGACGAGGAGCAGCTCGACCTGATGATGAACACGGCTGCGCCCATCTGGGACGGCAACGAGACGTGGCTGGTGCTGGGCGGCGCCGGCCTGCTGGCGGCGTTCCCCAAGGCCTATGCAGTGCTGTTGTCGGCGCTGTATCTGCCGGTGCTGCTGCTGGTGGTGGCACTGGTGTTCCGAGGCGTGGCCTTCGAATTCCGCTTCAAGGCGCATCGCTCGCGGAGGCTGTGGAGCGTGGCGTTCGCGCTCGGCTCGCTGCTGGCCACGTTCGCCCAGGGCGTGATCCTGGGCGCGCTGGTGCAGGGGCTGCCCCTGGTGGACGGGGTGTACCACGGCGGTGCGTTTGCCTGGTTCAGCCCGTTTGCGATGCTCACCGGCGCGGCGCTGGTCGCCGGTTACGCATTGCTGGGCAGCACCTGGCTGATCCTGAAGACGGAAGGGCGCGTGCAGGCGCTGGCGCGGCAGCTGACACGGCCGCTGGTGGTGGCGGTGATCGCAGCGATGGGCCTGGTCAGCAGCTGGCTGCCGTTCCTGGACTCGCGGTTGATGGCGCGCTGGTTCAGTGACGGCAACTTCTGGTGGCTGTCACCGGTGCCGTTGCTGACCCTGGCGGTGGCCGCTGCGTTGTGGCGCAGCGCCACGCATCCACGCCGCGACCTGCCGCCGTTCCTGCTCAGCCTGGCGCTGTTCATTCTCGGCTTCCTGGGCCTGGTGCTGGGCATGTGGCCGTACCTGCTGCCGCCCTCGATGACGTTGTGGCAGGCAGCCGCACCGGCGTCCTCGCTCGGCTTCACCCTGGTCGGGCTGGTCATTCTGCTGCCGGTCATCCTCGGCTATACGGCGTGGTCGTACCGGGTATTCCGCGGCAAAGTGCAGGCCGGAGCCGGTTACCACTGAGCAATGGCGTGCGGGGCCACAGGTGCCGGCCCCGTGTTGTGCAATGTGAAACCTGCACACCCTGCGCAGGACGTGCTAGCGTGCGCTCCTTTCCGGCCGCCAGGGGGGCAGCCGGCGACGTCCTGGACGCACGCACGGCTGCAGGGACGGGGGGCCGCCGCGCGTCGCCATAATGGCTCGTGCCATCGTTCTCCTGATGAAGCACCATCGCTAGATGATCGAATTCTCCATCGTCGACTGGGCTGCCTGGGCACCTGGCCTGAGCGAGCGCAGCCAGTGGCTGAGCTGGGCTGACGCGCCCTTCCTGCCACAGGGCGAGGGCACGCCGGCGCTGTCCGAGGTGCCCGCGATGCAGCGTCGCCGCATCGAGCGGCTGGGGCGGATGGCGATCCAGACGGCCTGCTGGTGCGAGGATGGCCAAGGGGCCGACAGCCAGGTACCGCTGGTGTTTGCCAGCCGCCATGGTGATGTGGCGCGCTCGATGGACCTGCTCGGGGCGCTGGTGAACGAGCAGCCCCTGTCGCCCACCGGATTCGGCCTGTCGGTCCATAACGCGATCGCTGCGCTGTACTCGATCGCTCGTGGCCATCGCGGCAACTATCTGGCGCTGGCTGCCGGCCAGGCGACGGTGGAGGCCGCCTGCCTGGAGGCCGCCGGTCTGCTGGCCGATGGCGCCCGCGAAGTGCGGGTGGTGGTCTACGAGTCGCCGTTGCCCGAAGTTTACGCGACGTTCGCCGACGAACCCGACCCGTTCTTCGCTTGGTGCTGGCGTGTGGTGGCGCCGACACAGGCGCTGCCGACGCTGTCGCTGCAGTGGGATGGCGCGCCGGCCCCGGTTACCGCCGCGCCCGGCCTGTTGCCGCACGCGTTGGACCTGCACCGCTTCCTGCTCGCGGGCGCGCCGGCGCTGGAACACGTTGCCAATGGCCAGCGCTGGCGCTGGAGCCGCCGTGGCTGAGGCGCTGCGCCGCCTCGATCTTGCCTGGCGGGTGGTGGGCACCGGCCTGAGTTTTGCTGCGTTCGGCATCGGCGGACTGCTGCTGGGCGCCGTGGTGATGCCGGTCCTGCTGCTGATGCGTGATCCGGTGGCCCGCCGCCGTCGCGCCCGCCGCGTGGTGCAGGTGGCGTTCGCCAGCCACCTGCGGCTGATGCGCGGGCTCGGGGTGATGACCTATGAGATCGAAGGGCGCGAGCGCCTGCAGCGCGACGGCCTGCTGGTCCTGGCCAACCACCCCACCCTGATCGACGTGGTCTGCCTGGTCTCGCTGCTGCCCAATGCCGACTGCGTGGTCAAACGGGCGGTGGCCCGCAACCCGTTCATGCGGGGCCCGGTCCGGGCCGCCGGCTACATTTCCAATGACGACGGGGCCGGCCTGGTCGATGACTGCGTGGCCGCGGTACGGGCCGGCGGCAGCCTGGTCATCTTCCCGGAAGGGACCCGCAGCGTGCCCGGCCAGTCGCCGAGGCTTCAGCGTGGGGCCGCCAATATCGCCGTCCGCGGCCGGCTGGACATCACGCCGGTGCGGATCACCTGTACCCCGCCAACCCTGAGCAAAGGGCAGAAATGGTATCGTGTGCCATCACGTCGCTTTCACGTTCGGCTGCAGATCGGCGAAGATATCCCGATCGCGCCATT
This sequence comes from Stenotrophomonas sp. STEN009, assembly GCF_056760395.1. NCBI lineage: Bacteria > Pseudomonadati > Pseudomonadota > Gammaproteobacteria > Lysobacterales > Lysobacteraceae > Stenotrophomonas > Stenotrophomonas sp. STEN009. The sequence continues at coordinate 30,133 of NZ_JBRRES010000004.1, forward strand.
CCTGGCCGAAGACGACGCGCCAAGGGGGGATGCCTTGGCAGCACGCCGCGTCACCGAGCACCTTTCTCGTTATTTCGACCTGTCTGGAGATTCGACCCGTGCAAGCACTTGAGCACGAGATCAAGGAATTGATCATTTCCTCGCTTTCACTGGAGGACATCACGCCGGAGGACATCGATCCGACCGCGCCGCTGTTCGTCGAGGGCCTGGGCCTGGATTCGATCGACGCTCTGGAACTGGGCCTGGCGCTGCAGAAGAAGTACGGTGTGAGCCTGTCGTCCGACTCGGAAGAGACCCGGCGCCATTTCTCCAGCGTGCGCGCGCTCGGCGAGTTCGTCGCCGCCCGCCAGTCGTAACGGCGCCAGGAGCTGCCATGACCAAGAATGAACTGTTCGAACGCATCGTCAACATCCTGACCGACAGCTTCGAGATCGAACCGGCCCGGATCACCCCCGAGGCACGTCTCTATGACGACCTGGACATCGACAGCATCGATGCGGTCGACCTGATCGTGCAGCTCAAGCCGCTGCTCGGCCGCAACCTGCAGCCGGAAGCGTTCAAGGCCGTGCGCACCGTGCAGGACATCGTGGATGTCGTGCACCGGCTGCTGCCGGACCAGGCAGCAGCCTGACCGCAGCGCGGGCGGCTCCGCCTTGGCACGCGCGCGTACGGTCGTGGTGGCGGCGATTTCGCTGGCCTACCCGCTGCTCGTCTACCTGGCGATGGGCCGCTTCGAGCCGCGCTGGCTGGCACTGCTGCTGTTCACCCTGGCATTGCTGCGTGCCCTGAGCACGCGCCAGCCGCTGTGGTGGGCTGCTGCAGCCGGTACCGGACTGCTGGCGGTGCTGGCCACCGTGCTCAACCAGGCGCTGCCGCTGAAGCTGTACCCGGCGCTGGTGAACGTGGTGATGCTGTGCGTGTTCGCCATCAGCCTGCGGTTCGGGCCGCCGCTGGTGGAGCGCCTGGCGCGGCTGCAGGAGCCGGACCTGCCACCGTTCGCGGTGGCCTATACCCGCCGCGTCACCCAGGTGTGGTGCGGCTTCTTCGTTCTCAACGGCAGTCTGGCCCTGCTCACCGCGCTGTACGCATCGGATCGGGTCTGGATGCTCTACAACGGATTGTTGGCGTACGTGATGATGGGCGTATTGTTCGCAGGCGAATGGCTGGTGCGGCGACGGGTGAAGGCGGCGCACGCCCATGGCTGAGTGGATTGCCCTGGACCGGCTGCTGCGGGATGCGCGGCCGCAGCGCGCTGTCGGCATCCGCGATGGCGAAGTGATCGACCATCAGCAATTCCGCCAGCGCGTAGTGGCCTGGCGTACGGCGTTTGCCGCCACTGACGGCCGTGACTGGGCGCTGTACTTCGATGATGCCGTGTCGTTCGCCGAGGCGCTGTTCGGTGCCTGGCACGCCGGCAAGCGGGTGTTCCTGGCCGCCGACAACCTGCCCGCCACGCTGCAGGCCCTGCAGCCGCAGGTGAGCGGTTTTGCCGGTGACGTTTCCCGTGATTACCGGCCACTGATGATGGCGGCCGCCGGTGCGCAGGTCGAGCTGGATGCGTTGGACGAGCATGCCTGCGAGCTGTGCGTGTTCACGTCGGGCAGCACCGGCGAACCCACTGCGATCGACAAGCGCCTGGACCAGCTGGCGCGCGAGGTCGATGCGTTGCAGGCCGCGTTCGGCGCACAGCTGGAAGGCGCGCAGGTGCATGGCACGGTGTCGCACCAGCACATCTACGGCCTGCTGTTCCGCGTGCTGTGGCCGCTGGCCGCCGGTCGCCTGATCCATCCGCGGCGGTTCTTCCATGAGGATCTGGTCGCTGCGCTGGCGGGCACGCAGACGGTGCTGGTGGCGACCCCGGCGCACCTCAAGCGCCTGCCTGCGCAGCTGGATTGGGCCAGCCTGCAGGGCCACCTGCGCGCTGTGTTCTCCTCTGGCGGCCCGCTGCCGGAAGAGGCAGCGCGGCAGGTGCGGCAATGGATGGCAGTCGCACCGACCGAGGTCTACGGCAGCAGCGAGACCGGCGGCATCGCCTGGCGTCGCTGGGATACCGATCTTCCGCCCTGGCAGCCGCTTCCGGGGGTGCAGTGGAGAATCGAGGGAGGCTGCCTGGCGGTGGCTTCACCCCATCTGCAGAGCCGCGACTGGTGGTGCACGCAGGATCGGGTGGAAGCGCTGGCCGAGGGGTGCTTCCGCCTGCTCGGCCGCGCCGACCGCATCGTCAAGATCGAAGAGCGCCGCGTTTCGCTCGATGCGCTGGAACGTGCGTTGCGCGACGACGCGGACGTCGATGACGTGCGCGTGCTGGTGCTGCCCGGCCAGCGCGAGCAGCTGGCGGCCGTGGTGGTGCCGGCCGATGCGGCACTGCTTGATGCCGATGATGCCGCGCGCCGCGCGCTGGGCCAGCGGCTGGCCGCGCGCCTGGCACAGAGCCATGACGCCGTGACCCGTCCGCGCCGCTGGCGGCTGGTACCCACGCTGCCGGTGAATGCGCAGGGCAAGGTGACCCAGGCCGCGCTGGTGGCCCTGTTCCAGCCGTCGATGCCGGTGCCGGTATGGGATCGGCGCGAGGCGGCCAGCGCTACCCTGCGCATGACACTGGACCCGGCGCTGCGCCCGTTCCAGGGACATTTCCCGCAGGCCGCGATCCTGCCCGGCGTGGCCCAGGTGGACTGGGCGGTGCGCTTTGCCCGGCAGGCCTTTGCGATGCCGGAGGGGTTCGTGCGCATGGATGCGGTGAAGTTCCAGCATGTGGCGCGTCCGGGCGACGAGCTGACGCTGCATCTGGACTGGGATACCGCACGTAACGTGCTGGTCTTCCGCTATGCCTCCGTGCATGGCGTACACGCCAGTGGCAGGATGGTCTTCGCCGATGCGCAGTGATCCGGCCGATGCCGGTGCCGCGTTCGCGCCACTGGTGGTGATTCCCGTCTACGACCACGAACATGCTGTCGCCGCGGTGGTCGATGGCGTGCAGCGCGCTGGCCTGCCCTGCCTGCTTGTGGACGATGGCTCGCATGCATCATGTGCTTCGGTGCTGCAGGCGCTGGCACAGCGTGAAGGGGTCGATCTGCTGCGTCTGCCGGTCAACCAGGGCAAGGGTGGGGCGATGCTGGCGGGCTTCGCCGAGGCCGCAAGGCGGGGCTGCAGCCACGTGCTGCAGATCGATGCCGACGGCCAGCATGACACCGGCGACCTGCCGCGCTTCATCGCGGCCGCGCGTGCGCGGCAGGACGCGGTGATCTGCGGCATTCCCGCCTACGATGCCAGTGTGCCCAAGGCCCGCCTGTACGGTCGCTACGCAACGCATGTCTGGGTCTGGATCAACACGCTGTCGCTGCATCTGCGCGACACCATGTGCGGTTTCCGTGTCTATCCACTGCCTCCGGTGCTGCGCCTGATGGGCGAAGAGACCATCGGCCGGCGCATGGATTTCGATACCGAAGTGATGGTGCGGCTGTACTGGCGGCAGGTGCCGGTGGAACATCTGGCGACGCGGGTGACCTATCCGGCAGACGGTGTCTCGCATTTCGATGTGTGGCGCGACAACGTACGCATCAGCCGCATGCATGCGCGCCTGTTCTTCGGCATGCTCCGGCGCGCACCGCGCCTGCTCTGGCGCCGCCTGCAGGGGCAGGGCTGAGATGGCCGCCCCCCAAGGTGCGCCGCACTGGGCCGACATCGGTGAATCCACATCGGTGGCCGGCGTGTTGTTCCTGTGCTGGGTGCATCGGTGGTTCGGGCGCTGGCCGTTCCGCCTGTGCGTGTGGCCGGTGGTGCTCTGCCACTGGCTGGGCAACCGCGTGGCCCGGCAGGCATCACTGCAGTATCTACAGCGCTTGCAGGCACACAGTGGCGCGCTGGGCCGCGAGCCGACGCGGCGCGACAGCCTGCGCCATTTCTGCGCGTTCGCCGACACCCTGCTGGACAAGATCCTCGGCCTGGGCGGACGCTATCCGCCCGAGCGCATCCAGCTGCGGCGCGATCTGGTGCTGGACAGGATCGCACGCCGCGAAGGCGGACTGATCCTGACCGCCCACATCGGCTGCCTGGAGTTGTGCCAGGTGCTGGCCGAACAGGTGCCGGGGTTCCGCATCACCGTGCTGGTGCACACCGCGCACGCGCAGCGCTTCAATCGCCTGCTGCAGCGGTTGGACCCGCTGGCAACGGTGGAACTGGTGCAGGTCACCGCGATGGGGCCGGCCACGGCGATGATGCTGTCCGAGCGCGTGGCTGCCGGTGGCTTCGTGGCCATCGTCGGCGACCGCACGCCAGTGCAGGGTGGACGCAGCGTCACCGCGGATTTTCTCGGCCACCGTGCCCCGTTCCCCATCGGTGCCTACGTGCTGGCGGCGGCACTGGGCTGCCCGGTGTACACCATGGCCTGCCTGCATGAAGGCCAGGGGTACCGGGTCGCCTTCGAGCAGTTCGCCGATCGCATCGTGCTGCCGCGTGGCTCGCGGGACGCGGCACTGGCAGGGCAGGCGCAGCGTTTCGCGCAGTGGCTCGAACTGCAGGTCATCCAGTCCCCGCTGGACTGGTTCAATTTCTTCCCCTTCTGGGATCAGGCTCCGCATGACGACTGACGCCGTACCCCTGTGCCGCTTTGGCGACGCACCGTTGACCATCGAAGACGTGGTGGCGCTGGCCCATCGCCAGTGCGAGGCCGCACTGAGCGAGGCCCCGGCCTTCCGTGCCCATATCCAGCGCGGTGCCGATTTTCTCGACCGCCTGCTGCGCGAGGACGGGGTGATCTACGGCGTGACGACCGGCTACGGCGATTCGTGCACGGTGAACATCCCGCCGGCGCTGGTGGCCGAGTTGCCGCACCACCTGTACACCTACCATGGCTGCGGACTGGGCCGTTACCTGGACCCGGCCGAGACCCGCGCAGTGCTGGCTGCCCGTCTGGCGTCGCTGGTGCGTGGCATGTCCGGTGTCAGCGTAGCCCTGCTGGAAGGCCTGGCCACACTGTTGCGGCATGACGTGCTGCCGATGATCCCGGCGGAGGGATCGGTCGGCGCCAGCGGTGACCTGACGCCGCTGTCATACGTGGCGGCGGTGCTGTGCGGCGAGCGCGAGGTCCTGCACGATGGCCGCGTGCAACCGGCTGCCGGAGTACTGGCGAGCATCGGCATGGTCCCGCTGAAGCTGCGGCCGAAGGAAGGCCTTGCGATCATGAACGGCACTGCGGTGATGACCGGCCTGGCCTGCCTGGCCTGGCAGCGTGCCGACTACCTGGCGCGCCTGGCCACCCGCCTGACCGCATTCAACGTGCTGGCCAGCGACGGCAACGCGCACCATTTCGACGAGACCCTGTTCGCGGCCAAGCCGCATCCGGGCCAGGCCCGCATCGCCGCACGGCTGCGCCGCGACCTGCACAGCGAACGGCCGCCGCGCAACGAACAGCGCCTGCAGGATCGTTACTCGCTGCGGTGCGCCCCGCACGTGATCGGCGTGCTGGAAGACAGCCTGCCCTTCCTGCGGCAGCTGATCGAAACCGAGCTGAACAGCGCCAACGACAACCCGCTGATCGATGCCGACGGCGAGCGCATCCTGCACGGCGGCCACTTCTACGGCGGCCATATCGCACTGGCAATGGACACGCTGAAGAACACCGTGGCCAACCTTGCCGACCTGCTCGACCGGCAGCTGGCGCTGGTGGTGGATGCGCGATACAACCACGGCCTGCCCGCCAATCTGTCGGCGGCTACCGGCCCGCGGGCAGCAATCAACCACGGGCTGAAGGCACTGCAGATCAGCGTCTCGGCGTGGACCGCCGAAGCGTTGAAGCAGACCCTTCCGGCCAGTGTGTTCTCGCGCTCGACCGAATGCCACAACCAGGACAAGGTCAGCATGGGCACCATCGCCGCGCGCGACTGCCTGCGTGTGATCGAACTGACTGAACAGGTGGTGGCGGCCAAGGGGAACGCCGCCCGCCAGGGCCTGGCACTGCGCGAGCGGGTTGGCCTGAACGCGCAGCTGCATGGCAGTCTGGCCGACATGTATGTGGACCTGGGGCAGCGCATCGCGCTGGTCGAGGAAGACCGCGCGCTGGATCGCGAACTGCGGGAACTGCTGGTGGAGATCCGCGCGCAACGTTGGGAACTGTATTCCGGTGAATGACCTGGTCTGTGAAATCGAGCTGCGCCCCGCCTTCCACGACTGCGATCCGATGAACGTGGTCTGGCATGGCAACTACTTCAAGTATCTGGAGATTGCCCGGTGTGCGCTGCTGCAGCGCCACGACTACGACTACCCGCAGATGCTCGCATCGGGCTACCTGTGGCCGGTGGTCGATGCGCGCGTGAAATACGTGCGGCCGCTGCTGTTCAACCAGCGGCTGCTGGTGCGTGCGCGCATTGTCGAATGGGAGAACCGGCTGAAGATCGACTACGAGATCCTGGATGCGGAAAGCGGCCAGGTGGCCACCCGGGCCATGACCATCCAGGTCGCGGTGGATGCCGCCAGCAAGGAGATGCTGTACCAATGCCCGCCGGTACTGTGGGAACGTCTGGGAGTGCCCGCGCCATGAACATGCTCGCCCGTCTTCCAGGCGTGCTGCTGTGCGCGCTGCTGCTGGTGGCCGCACCGCGTGTACAGGCGGCCGATCCTGCCGTCGACGCGATCACCCAGGCGGTGGCGCGTCCGGAGGTGCTGCGTGGCCAGTTCAGCCAGGAAAAGCAGGTCAGTGGCTTCAGGAATCCGCTGCGCTCGCACGGCCGGTTCGTGGTCGCGCGCCAGCACGGCGTGATCTGGACCACGCTCACGCCGTTCCCCTCCGAGGTGGTGGTCACCGCCGACCGCATCCTCAGCCGCCAGCGCGATGGCAGCACCCGCGTTGAACTCGATGCACGGCAGCAGCCGGCGATGCGCTCGGTGAATGCGATCATGTTCGCGCTGATGAGTGGCGACGTGCAGGCACTCTCCGGCCAGTTCAACGTGGCGGCCAGCCGTGAAGGGCAGGGCTGGCGCCTGCGTTTGACACCGAAGTCGGCGATGCTGGCCAAGGCCTTCGAGTCGCTGACGCTGCAGGGTGACCGCTATGTGCGCCAGGTCGAGATCGTCGAGGCGAACAAGGACCGCACGCAGATCCAGTTCAGCGCGTTGAGTGAAGCCCCCGCCACGCTGAACCCCGACGAGGCGCGCCGCTTTGAGTGACGCCGTGGCGTTGAACGCACCGGACCGGTTGCGGCGTTGGTGGCATTGGCTGGGCATCGCCTGGCTGGTGTTGCTGCTGGTACTGGGCGTGCAGCAGTGGCGCCTGTGGAGCCAGGAACCGCGGATCGATACCGACATCCTCGCGCTGTTGCCGCAGGATGCGCATGACCGCCTGTTGAGCGATGTCACCCGGCGCATCGCCGATGGCAGTTCGCGGCAGGTGGTGGTGCTGCTCGGCAGCCAGGACGGCGCCGCCGCCAAGCGGGCGCAGGCCGCGTTCGCTGCGGCCATGGCTGGAGATGCCGAGAGCGCTTTGCTGGTGCCCAGTGGGTCCATTGAAGGCTGGTTCGACGAGGCGCGTGCGTTCTACGCGCCGTATCGCGACCGCCTGCTGACCCCGGCCCAGCGTGACCAGCTGCAGAGCACGGAAACCGGTGCGCTGGCCGAACAGGCACTCGCCGCGCTGTACGGGCCGATGGGTGCTCCGCGGCTCACCGAATGGCGGCAGGATCCGCTGTCATTGTGGCCGCAGTGGTGGCAGCAGCAGGCGCAGGGTTCGGGCTTGCGGCTGGGTGATGATGGCCTGCTTGAAGCCGAGGGCAAGCATTGGGCGGCGCTGCAGTTCGATACGCCGGGTTCGGCGTTCCAGCTTGATGGCGAGCGCCATCTTGATGGCCTGCTGGAGCGGGCCGGGAAGGCGGCCAGGGCCGCAGCGCCCGAGCTGGAAATCCTGCATGCCGGCGTGCCGCTGCACGCCGAAGCCGCTGCGGTGCAGGCCAACCGCGAGATCAACACCATCGGTTGGGGCTCACTGGCCGCGGTACTGCTGCTGGTGTGGCTGGCGTTCCGCTCGCTGCGGCCGATCCTGCTGGTGGCCGCGTCGCTGCTGATCGGTTGCGGCGTGGCGCTGGCGGTGACCGTGCTGGTGTTCGGCAAAGTGCACGTGCTGACCCTGGTGTTCGGTGCATCGCTGGTGGGTGTAGCGGAGGACTACGGCATCCACTGGTTTGCGTCGCGCCAGGCCGAACCGGCCGACCGTCGCTGGAAGCTGCTGCGGCATCTGCTGCCCGGCCTGTGGCTGGCGCTGTTGACCAGTGCGCTGGCCTACCTCGCGTTGGGCCTGGCCCCGTTCCCGGGCCTTCGCCAGATGGCGCTGTTCTCGGTGGTGGGCCTGGCAGCAGCGTTCCTCACGGTGATCTTCTGGTTCCCGTGGCTCGACGGTGGCGAGATCCGCCAGACCCGCTTCTCGCACTGGCTGGGCAATACGCTGGAACGTTTCCCGCGCCTGCACGGCCGGCGCCCGGTGGCGATCTTCGTGGTGGCCGCGCTGGCGCTGTCCGCGGTGGGCATCGCGCGCCTGCAGAGCAACGACGACCTGCGCAGCCTGCAGTCGTCTCCACCGGCGCTGATGGCCCAGCAGATCCGCCTGAGCCAGCTGCTGGGCATGCCCAGCCCGGCACAGTTCTACCTGGTGCAGGGCAGCGATGCCGCCCAGCTGTTGCAGCGCGAAGAGGCGTTGACCGAACGCTTGCGTGTACTGGCCGATGACAAGCGCATTGGTGGCTACCGCGCGATCAGTGACTGGCTGCCATCACCGGCCCGGCAGCAGGCCGATGCTGCGCTGACCGCGAAGGTGGAGCCCGGCGTGCTGTCGGCTGTGTCCGAAGCCGTGGGCGAGCCGCTGCAGCGACCGCAGTTTGCCGCAGCGCCGCTCACCGCCGACGCCTTCCTGGCCTCGCCAGCCTCGCAGCCGTTCCGCCACCTGTGGGTGGGTAAGGTCGGTGGGCAGATGATCAGCGTGGTGATGGTCGATGACCTGTCGCGTGCCGATGCTCTGGCCACGCTGGAACGTGCCGCCGAAGGCCTGCCCGGCGTGCGCTGGGTAGACCGAACCTCCGATTTCTCCACGCTGCTGGGCCACTACCGCAAGCTGATGGGCGGGCTGCTGCTGGTCGGCATCGCATTGGTGTTCGGCGCGCTGTGGCTGCGCTATCGCCGCCAGGCCTGGCGCGTGTTCGCCCCGACCCTGATCGCCGGTGCGCTGACCCTGGGCCTGCTGGGCCTGTTCGGCCAGCCGCTGCAGCTGTTCAACGTGCTGGCGCTGATGCTGCTGCTGGGCATGGGCATCGACTATGGCATCTTCCTGATCGAGCATCGTGGCGACGCCAGTGCATGGCTGGCGGTGTGCGTGGGTGCGGCCAGTACCTGGCTGTCGTTCGGCCTGCTGGGCCTGTCGCAGACTCCGGCGCTGCGCGCGTTCGGCCTGACCCTGCTGTTCGGTATCGGGCTGGTCTGGCTGATCTCGCCGCTGTTCCGGCCGCCGCCGCATGATCTGCCGGCGGCCTGAGTCCGCCTTCGGCTCTTCTTCTCTCCCTCTATCGAGCAACAAGGACGCCCCGATGAGTACTGCTGTGGATGCTGTGGAACGCACCGAAATCCTGATCATCGGCGCCGGACCGGCCGGTTCCGTTGCTGCTGCGATGCTGCGCCGGCAGGGTCGCCAGGTGTTGATGATCGAACGCCAGCAGTTCCCGCGTTTCTCGATCGGTGAAAGCCTGCTGCCGCAGAGCATGGAGTACATCGAAGCGGCAGGCCTGTTGCAGGATGTGGTCGAAGCCGGCTTCCAGCACAAGAATGGCGCGGCCTTCGTGCATGGCCAGGCGCGTACCGCATTCGACTTCAGGAAGAAGTTCTCGCCCGGCTGGGGCACCACCTACCAGGTGCAGCGCGCCGACTTCGACAACGTGCTGGCGCGGGGCGCCGAGCGGATGGGTACCACGCTGCGTTTCGGCGACGAGGTGCTGTCGGTCGAGCCGGGCGAGCAGCCTGCCGTCAACGTGCGCCGTCCCGATGGCAGTGAGTACCGCATCGAGGCCGATTTCATCCTCGACGCCTCCGGCTTCGCGCGGTTGCTGCCGCGCCTGCTGGATCTGGAGTCACCCTCCAACTTCCCGGTGCGTGGCGCGATCTTCTGCCACGTGCGTGACAACATTCCGGCCGAAGCGGACTTCGACCGCAACAAGATCCTCATCACGACCCACCCCGAGCACATCGACGTCTGGTACTGGACGATCCCGTTCTCCAACGGCTGCTGCTCGCTGGGCGTGGTGGCCGAGCCCTCGTTCTTTGATCGCTACGAAGGCGACGACCTGCAGAAGCTGCAGGCCATCGTCGGCGAGGATCCGAACCTGACCCGCCTGCTGGCCAATGCCGAATGGGCGGTGCTGCCGGTACGCCGCATCACGGGCTATTCGGCCAATGTCCGTTCGCTGTGGGGCCCGGGCTATGCGCTGCTTGGCAACGCTGGCGAGTTCCTCGACCCGGTGTTCTCCTCGGGCGTGACCATTGCCTTCAAATCGGCGCAGCTGGCCAGTGAGTGCCTGGCGCGCCGTTATGCCGGGCAGGCTGTGGACTGGGAGGCCGAGTTCTCCGTTCCGCTGCGTGCCGGCGTGAAAACCTTCCGTCGTTTCGTCGAAAGCTGGTACCAGGGCGGCTTCCAGAAGATCATCTACCACCCCGACCCGCAGCCGGACGTGCGCGACATGATCAGTTCCATCCTGGCCGGATACGCCTGGGACACCAACAACCCCTACGTGGCCGACCCCAGCGGCCGTCGCATGCGCGTGCTGGAGGAACTGTGCGGCGCCTGATGGCCCTTTCCGCTGCAGTGCTGCTGTGCCTGCTGCTGGTCGCCTGTGCCGGGCGCATGCCACGCCCGCAGGTGCAGCTGCCACCGCTGCGGCTGTCGCCGGCCAGCCTGCCAGCGCCGCTGGCACTGCAGCAGCAGCTGCATTTCCGGTTCGGCAGCCATGAGCGCGATCTCGATGCGCTGCTCGAAGCCGACGCACAGCAGGTGCGGCTGGCGGTGCAGGCCATGGGCCAGACCGGCGTGCGCCTGCAGTGGGATGGCCGGCAACTGACCCAGCAGCGTGCGCCGTGGCTGCCGCCGCAGGTGCGTGCCGAACGCGTACTGGATGACCTGCAGTTTGCGTTGTGGCCGACCGCGGCGATCGCTGCGGCATTGCCGGCGGGCTGGGAGGTCAGCGATGACGGCCGCCAGCGTAGCCTGTCCCGCAGCGGTACGGTCTGGCTGCAGCTGCGGCGCCTGGACGATGGCAGCGTCCAGCTGGAGAACCGTGCCGAGGGTTACGCCCTGCGCATCGAATCGATCGACATGGCCGGGCAGGCGCGATGAATACACCGATCTACCTGAACGACCTCGGCCTGGTCTGCGCGCTGGGCGAAGGCCGCGGCGCCGTGGCATCGGCGATGTTCGCCGATGCTCCGGGCGGCCTGAGCGACAACGACCGCCTGCTGCCGGGGCGTACCCTGGCGCTGGGTGAAGTGCGCACGCCACTGCCGACGCTGGAAGACCTGCCGGTGTCCCTGCGCGGGCGCAACAATGCATTGCTGGAGGTCGCACTGGCGCAGATCGCGCCTGCGGTGAGCGCGGCCATTGCACGCCATGGCGCCGATCGGGTGGCCGTGGTGCTGGGCACCAGCACCTCCGGCATCGGCGAATCGGAGCAGGCACTGCGGACCCATGCGGAGCAGGGCTGCTGGCCTGAAGGTTTCGATTACGCACAGCAGGAAATGGGCACCACCGCGCAGTTCGTGCGTCAGCGCAGCGGCGCGCAGGGCCCGGCGTGGACCCTGTCCACGGCCTGTTCGTCCAGTGCCAAGGCGCTGATGTCGGCCGCGCGGATGCTGCGTGCCGGCACCGTCGATGCGGTCATCGCCGGGGGGGCCGACTCGCTGTGCCGCTTCACCGTGGCAGGCTTCAATGCGCTCGAATCGGTCTCGGCAGTGCGCTGCAATCCCTTCTCGCAGCATCGTGCCGGCATCAACATCGGCGAGGGCGCTGCGCTGTTCCTGCTGACCCGCGAACCTGGCCCGGTATGCCTGGCCGGATGGGGCGAGTCCGCCGATGCACATCACATGTCGGCGCCGGATCCGCAGGCCCTTGGCGCCATCGACGCCCTGCAGCAGGCGCTGCATCGTGCCGGCTGGTCGCCCGCCGATGTCGACTACGTGAACCTGCACGGCACTGCCACCGGCCACAACGATGCGATGGAAAGCCTGGCGGTGGCGCAGGTACTGGGCAATGACGTTCCCTGTAGTTCCACCAAGCCACTCACCGGCCACACCCTGGGTGCGTCGGGGGCGATCGAGGCGGCGCTGTGCTGGATCGTGCTTGCCGAGAACTGCCGGCAGCAGTTGCCACCGCACTGGTGGGATGGCATCGCTGATCCGGCTCTGCCGCCGCTGCCGCTGGTGGCGCCGGCCACCTTCCTGGCGCAGCCGCCCCGGCGCGTGCTGAGCAACTCGTTCGCCTTCGGCGGCAGCAACGCCGTGCTGGCACTGGAGTGCGGATGAATACGGTGTATGCCATTGAAGACGTGGTGCCCCACCGGCAGGACATGTGCCTGCTGGAGCGCATCATGCACTGGGACGAGGACGGCATCGAGGCCGAGCTGGTCGTGCCGGCGAGCGGGCTGTTCGTCGAGGATGGGCAGGTGCCGGCCTGGATCGGCATCGAATACATGGCGCAGGCCATCGCGGCCTGGGCCGGCTGCCGTGCACGCGCTGCCGGCAACCGGCCGCAGCTCGGATTCCTGCTGGGTAGTCGCCGTTATGGCAGCCAGCGCAGCGGTTTTCCGGTGGGCAGCCGCCTTCGCGTACAGGCGCGCTGCGAGCTGTTGGGCGACAATGGACTGGGGATGTTCGCCTGCCGGATCCTGGCAGGCGACGAAGAATGGGCGACCGCCAACGTGTCGGTGTACGAACCTGCCGACGCGATGGCCTATCTGGAGAGTGGACAGGCATGACAGGGAATCGGAGCGTGCTGGTCACCGGCGCCAGCCGGGGCATCGGCCGGGCCATCGCGCTGCGCGTCGCGCGCGATGGGTTCGATGTAGCCGTGCACTGCCGCAGCCGCGTGGACGAGGCGCAGGCAGTGGTGGACGAAATCCAGGCACTGGGCCGGCAGGCCCGCGTGCTGGCGTTCGATGTGGCCGACCGGGATGCAGCACGCGGCGCATTGGAGGCCGATGTCGAGGCGCATGGCGCGTACTACGGCGTGGTGTGCAATGCCGGCATCGCCCGCGACGGCGCATTTCCTGCGTTGTCGTCCGAAGACTGGGACCAGGTCATCCACACCAACCTGGACGGCTTCTACAACGTGCTGCATCCGCTCATCATGCCGATGGTGCGGCGGCGCCGGCCCGGTCGCATCGTCACCCTGTCGTCGGTGTCCGGGCTGGCCGGCAACCGCGGCCAGGTCAACTACAGCGCGGCCAAGGCCGGCATCATCGGTGCCACCAAGGCGCTGGCGCTGGAGCTGGCGAGCCGGCAGATCACCGTCAACTGCGTGGCCCCGGGCCTGATCGAGACCGAAATGCTCAACGATGAAGTGGTCGAACACGCCCTGAAGCTGATTCCGGCCGGCCGCGTCGGGCATCCCGATGAGGTGGCCGCAACGGTCGCGTTCCTGCTGTCCGAGCCGGCCGGCTACATCACCCGGCAGGTGATCTCGGTCAACGGGGGCATGCTCTGATGGCCGCTGATCGTCGCGTGGTGGTGACCGGTGCCGCTGCCATCAGTCCGCTTGGCCACGACTGGCCCACCATCCACGCGCACCTGCGCAGCTGCCGCAACGCAGTGCGCACCATGCCGGAATGGGACGTCTACGCGGGCCTGAACACCAAGCTGGCCGCGCCCGCGCAGGACTTCACGCTGCCGCCGAACTACAACCGCAAGACCACCCGCTCGATGGGCAAGGTCGCGATCATGTCGGTGCGCGCCACCGAGATGGCCCTGCGCGAGGCCGGCCTGCATGAGCATCCGGTGCTGCGCAGCGGCCGCACCGGCGTGGCCTACGGTTCGTCCTCCGGCAGCCACGAAGCGACCGGCGAGTTCGGCCGCATGCTCAACGAGTTCACCACCGATGGCATCAGTGCCACCACGTACCTGAAAATGATGAGCCATACCGCGCCGGTCAACATCGGCGTGTTCTTCGGCCTGTCCGGGCGTGTCTACACCACCTCCAGCGCCTGCACGTCAGGCAGCCAGGGCGTCGGAGCGGCGTATGAAGCCATCCGCAGCGGCAAGCAGACGGTGATGGTGGCCGGCGGTGCCGAGCAGCTCGACGCCACCGCTGCAGCGGTGTTCGACACCCTGTTCGCCACCAGCGTGCGCAACGATGCGCCGCAGTCGACGCCGCGGCCCTTCGATGCAGGCCGCGACGGCCTGGTACTGGGCGAGGGCGCCTGCACGCTGATCCTGGAGGACATGGAGCACGCCCTCGCACGCGGTGCGTCCATCCTTGCCGAGGTGGTCGGCTACGGAACCAACAGCGACGGCCAGCACGTCACCCAGCCCAGCGCCGACACCATGGCCCAGGCCATGCGCCTGGCCCTGGAGGACGCCGGGCTCGACGCGGCGCGGATCGACTACGTCAACGCCCACGGCACCGCCACCGATCACGGCGACATCGCCGAGACACAGGCCACCGCGCAGGTGTTCGGCAGCCGCGTACCGATCAGCTCGCTGAAGAGCTACGTCGGGCACATGCTCGGCGCGTGCGGAGCGTTCGAAGCCTGGCTGAGCATCGAGATGATGCGTGCCGGCTGGTTCGCGCCGACCCTCAACCTGGCCGAGGTCGATCCGCGCTGCGGCCAGCTGGACTTCATCACCGGGCACGGCCGCGATCTGCAGGCCGAGTACGTGATGAGCAACAACTTCGCCTTCGGCGGCATCAATACCTCGCTGGTATTCCGCCGCTGGAGCGAATGACCCCCGCACCCCATCCGCACCACCCCCAACGCACCCCGGACAAGGAGATGTTTCGATGCGCCGCACCCTGATGATCGCCAGTGCCACCCTTCTGCTGGCTGTGACTGCCACGGCTTCCGCCCGTGACACCCGAGTCGAGCAGTCCCTGCAGGAACTTGTCAGCTCGCAGGCCGCCCGCGATGCCGGCATCGATGGCAGCGTGCGCTTCTATCTGGCCGGGCAGCCGGTCAGCGTGCAGCAGCGTCTGGGTGAAGACGTCACCAACCGGAAGACCAACGCCGCCAACAAGAGCGATGCCGAAGCCTGCCGCTGGGTGGCGCTGTCGGCGCTGCGCGCACTGCAGGACGGCGCCCGCTCGCGTGGCGCCAATGCGGTGGTCGACATCGTCAGCTACTACAAGAAGAACGAGTTCAGGAGCGCGAGCAACTACGAGTGCTGGGCGGGCACGTTCGTGGCCGGCGTCGCCCTGAAGGGCACCTACGCCAAGGTCAAGTAAGCATCCGTGTGGCGGCGGCCGAGGCTGAACGCCGCCGCCACATTGCTGAACCCCGCCGGGGAAACGCCGTCGATCCTGCCGGCATCGTCGGCCGACGGCTTTCCCCGGTGTCGGCTTTCCGACACAATCAGGGCTCTTCCCGGGTTATCGTCCCGTGGACATGCACGCCTACGTCTATAAAAGCCAACTCAAGCCGGACACCTTCGTCTACGTTCCCCGACGCGATGACTTCAGCGCGCTGCCTGCGCCGCTGGTGGCGTCGCTGGGCACGCTCACCTTCGTCCTGGACGTGGCCCTGGAGCCGCAGCGCCGCCTCGCCCAGGCCGATCCGGCCAAGGTGCGCAGCGAAATGAGCGAACGCGGGTTCTACCTGCAGGTGCCGCCGTCGGTGACCAGCATGATGCCGCGCCACAATGACTGAGCTTTCCCGTCCGCGCGCCCTGTCGATCGCCTTCGTCCTGGGTGCCCTGCTGGCGCTGGGTGCCGCCGTCGGCGGCCTGCCGGGGGCGGTGCTTGCTGCGCTGGCGCAGCCGGCGTATGCCCTGGGCATTTCGTGGTGGCGGCGCAGCCGTGCGGTACTGCCGCCGAAGTTGATCGCGCAGCAGGACCTGCCGGCCCTGCTGGCGCTGTGGACCGCCGCGCCGGTACTGCTGGCCCTGCTGCTGGCCTGGCCGCTGGCGGCACTGCGCGACAGCGGCAGCCTGGCGGCGGTGCTCGGGCTGAGCGTGCTGGTCAGTGCCGGTTTGCTGGCGACCTGGCGTACGTGGCCGCTGTGGAATGATGTCGAGCGGCTGGATGGCAGCCTGGCGCAGCACTGGCAGGCGTTGGCCGGCCGTGACCTCACCGCCTGGCGTGGCCTTGTCGTGGCCGCGCTGGTGATCGCGCTGGCCGCACTGGTGGTGTTGCCGGCATGGCCAGGGCTGCTGCCGGAAAGCGCGCGCTGGCCCGCCACGTTGACCGTGCTGCTGGGGTCGCCGTTGCTGCATCTGCTGCTGCAGCGGGTCGCACCGGCGCCACTGGTGTCGCTGCGCGTGAACCCGGGCCCGCTGGCCGATGCCGGTGCGGCACACGCGCCGCTGTTCCCCGCTGCCAGCGAGACCACGCCGCTGGAGGCGATGGCCCCGCAGGAACTGACGCCTGCGCTGCATGAAGCGGCGCGCCACGGTCGCATCGACCGGGCGCTGCAGCTGCTGCAGGCCGGCGCGGACCCGCACGCGTTGCCGGACCCGAACTGGCGTGATCAGCGCAGCCTGGCGGTGCTGGCGGCGGTGTTGCCGGACCTGCGCCTGCTGCGTGAACTGATTGCCCGCGGGGTCGATGTGAACGCGCCGCACCGGGGCATGACGCCGCTGCTGGCGGCCACCCGCGACAGCTGGCATGGTCGCCCCGAAGCCGTGATGACCCTGCTGGCCAATGGCGCCGATTCTCGCGCTACCGACAGCGAGGGCAACACGCCGTTGCACCACGCGGCTCGAAGCTCCGACCCCGGCGTTGCCGCGCTGCTGCGCGATGCCGCGGCCGAAGTGGATGCACTCAACCACGAGGGCTGGTCCCCGCTGGCCGTGGCCTGCCAGGTAGGCAACTGGCGCCTGGCCCGCTTCCTGCTCGAACGCGGTGCCCGCACCGAGCCGGCGGACGGCACGCCGGTCCTGCTCGCCGCAGCCGCCACCGAAGACGATGATCCGGCCGGCGTGCAGCTGCTGCTCAAGCACAAGGCGCGCGCGGATGCGCGCGACCGCCAGCGTCGCAGCGCACTGCACGAAGCGGCCCTGGCCGGCCACGTTGAAATCATCGGCGTGCTGCTCGCTGCCGGTGCAAACCTGGAAGCACGCGACGCGCTCGGTCGCACGCCGTGGCTGGAGGCCGCGCGTGCCGGTCGCGCCGCCGTCATCGAACACCTCCTGCCGCACAAGCCCGACCTGGTGGCTGTCGATGGCGAGGGCCGCAACGCGGTGCAGCTGGCGGCCATGGCCGATACGGTTTCGCCCCTGCTGGTCAAGCGCCTGGTCGAACTGGGCATCACCGCCGATGCGGCCGATCCGGTCGGTCGGCGTGCGGTCGACTACGCGGCCGAAGCCGGTCGCTGGGCCATCGTCGCGCTGCTTGATCCGTCCTATCCGCTGCCTGCGGCGGTCAGCGATGGCCTGGCCGAGCGCGGTGAGGCCGCCAGCGCCAGTGGCCTGCTGCCTGATCGGCCGCCGCTGACCCTGCTGCGTGAAGCACTGGGCTTCGGCAACACCGACGGCATGGCCGCCCTGGCCAGGCTGTGCCAGCCGCAGGAGCTGGGCAGCCTGCTGCTGGATCCGGAGCTGGCGCTGGAGCCGCGTGCCGTGGATTGGCTGCTGGCCCATGGTGCCGACCCCTATGTGCGAGATGCCTGCGCCGACACGCCGATGTTCGCGCTGCTGTCGCGCGGCGTCGATGCGGTGCCGGCGCTGCAGGTCATGCTGCAGCATGGCCTGTCGCCGGCCGGCCGCGGCGGCCTGGCCCGTTTCCTGGCCGCCTGCGCGCAGCACGATCAGGCGGCCCGCGGACTGGAACAGCTGGCGCTGGAACTGCTGGAGCGGGGTGCTGATCCGTTCGCCGCATCGCCGGCAGGCGATCCGCCGCTGTCGTTGGCGGTGCGCCTGGGCTGGCTGCGCCTGCAGCAGGCCCTGCTCAAGACTGGTGTCGACCGTGAGGCGCGCGACAGCCATGGCATGACCGCGCTGCACCTGGCGACCGCGCTGGCCCGGGAAGGTGCGCTGAAGCTGCTGGTACAGCACGGCGCCTCGCCGGAGGCACGCGCCGCCGATGGCCAGACCCCCCTGGGTGTGGCGCTGTCGAGTGGTCGTCGTGATCTGGCCGACTGGCTGGACTGGCGGGTGTGGCCACTGCCACGCCGTACCCTGCGCGATGCCGACCTGCCCTCTGCGGCGATGGCCGGCGATGTCGATGCGGTGCGTCGCCTGATCGATCTGGGGTTCGCCGTTGATGCCGTGGATGCGCAGGGCTGCACGGCGCTGCTGCGTGCCGCTGGCGGCGGCCACCTGGCGGTGACCGACCTGCTGCTGGCACGGGGCGCCGATCCGCAGCACGCAGCGGCCAGCGGCGCAACGCCGTTGTCGGCCGCGGTCAGCATGCGCCAGGTCGAGATCGTGTCGGCCCTGCTCGATGCCGGTGCCAAGCTCGAACACCGGCTGCCGGGGGGAGTGACCGTGCTGATGCTGGCCTCCGCGCTGGGCCTGCCGGACATCGTCGCGCGCCTGCTGACCGCAGGTGCCGATGTACACGCCGGAGACGCGCAGCAACTGGGCCCGCTGCACTGCGCGGCCCTGTACGGCTTCAGCGCACGTGACCGCCCGCGGTTGCTGGCGTTGCTGGACACGCTGCTGCTGGCCGGTGCCGAACCGGACCAGGCCGCCGCCGGTTCGGTCACACCGCTGCTGCTGCTGCTGGGAGCGCGCGCCGAGCCGGGTACGGCCTGCGACGAGCAGGTGGTGATGGCCGCGGTGGAGCGTCTGCTGGAAGAGGATGTCAGCCTGGACGTGCGCGATCCGCGTGGTTTCGGCCCGCTGCACCTGGCGGCGCTGCACGGCCTGCCGCTGCTGGTACAGCGCCTGCTGCGTGCCGGCGCCGACCCAGACGTGCGGGACAGCCTGAACCGCAGTCCGCGCGAGATCGCCGTGATGCGTGGCTTCATCGACGTTGCCGGCGAGTTCGAGCCGCGCGTACCGGGCGTGTCCTCGATGGCCCGGTTCCTGCGCGACAACGGCTGAGAATCGGGGGTCAGCACCCTTTCCGTTGGAAAGGGCTCTGACCCCGATCATGCGGAATGCCGACGATGCTCGGCAGCCCTTTCGCCGTCAGCGCTGCGTGTCGCCGTCGCTTTCCGCGTCGGCCTCGAACAGATGCATCAGGTCGTTGCGGGCATCGCGCGAGGTCTGGATCACGGCCGCCTCGTCGTCGTACACCAGGTACTGGTCGCGCAGCAGCTGTTCGTCGTGTTCGCGGAAGCGCTGCACATGGCGTTGGGCAACATCGGGTGCCACCCCCAGCGCGGTCAGCACACGACCGCTCATTTCCAGGCTGGTAGCGAACACTTCGCGGAACGGCTCGGCCGACATGTCCATCAGTCGCCATGCGTGCTGGCGGTTGCGCGCACGTGCCAGTACCTTCGCCTCCGGATACAGGCGCCGTACCATCCGTACCGCACGCAGATTGGTCTCCGGGTCGTCCACGGTGATCACGAACACATCGATATGTTCACCACCGGCGGCGCGCAGCATCTCCGGGCGCGTCGGATCGCCATAGTAGAGCTGGTTGCCGAAGCGACGCAGGTCGGCCACCGTGTCCGGGTTCGCTTCCAGTGCCACGAACGGCACCTTCTGTGCGGTCAGCAGGCGCGCGATCACCTGGCCGACGCGGCCCATGCCGGCAATCAGGACTTTCGGCCGGTTGTCCGGCGCGACCTTGTCGGCGTCGGCCGCGGCGCGCGGGGCCACCTTCTCCTGCCCGAGCAGCCGCATCAGGGCGATCATCAGCAGCGGCGTGATCGCCATCGACAGGCCGACAATGGCCACCAGCCGGTCGTGGTTGGCGTTGCCCAGCAGATGCGCGCGCTGCGCCTCGTTGAACACCACGAAGGCGAACTCGCCGCCCAGCCACAGCACGCTGCCCAGCAGCAGCGATTGCCGCGAACCCAGCCGGGCGATGCGGCCGATGGCATACAGCAGACTGAACTTGACCACCAGCAGGATGGCCACGCCTGCGGCGATCAGCCACGGCTCGGCGGCGATGCGGTCGAGATCGATGCCCATGCCGACGGCGATGAAGAACAGGCCCAGCAGCAGGCCCTTGAACGGCTCGATCTGCGCTTCCAGCTCGTGCCGGAACTCGGAATCGGACAGCAGCACGCCGGCCAGGAACGCACCCAGGCTGGGGCTCAGACCGGCCTCCTGCATGAACCACGCCGTGCCCAGCACGACCAGCAGGGCGGTGGCGGTGAATACCTCCGGGCTGCGGGTACGGGCGATGACACCGAACAGCCGGCGCAGGACCGGCCGCCCGCACAGGATCACCACGGCCAGCGCGCCCAGCGCCACTGCGGCATCCTCCCAACGCAGCGTCTGGTTCTTGACGCCGCCCAGCAGCGGGATGGCCGCCAACAGCGGGATCGCGATCAGGTCCTGGAACAGCAGGATGGCAAAGCCGAGCCGGCCGTGGTCGCTGTTGATCGCCTTGTGCTCGGACAGCAGCTGCAGGCCCACGGCCGTGGACGACAGAGCCAGCGCCACGCCCACCACCAGCGCGCTCTTCCACTGGAAGTGATCGAGCAGCAGCAGGCCGCCCAGTACCAGGCCGGACAGCGCCACCTGCGCGGCACCGGCGCCGAACACCGAGCGCCGCATCACCTTCAGGCGGGCCGGCGACAGTTCCAGCCCGATCACGAACAGCAGCATCACCACGCCGATCTCGGCCGCACCGAGGATGCGGTCGGCGTCCTGCACGAAGCCCAGCCCATCCGGCCCCAGCACCACCCCCGCGGCCAGGTAGCCCAGTACCGCGCCAAAGCCGAAGCGCTTGAACACCGGCACCGCGATGACGGCCGCCAGCAGCAGGACCAGGGCCAGTTCCAGACCGCCGCTATGCATGGGAATACCTGGTCATCGCAGAGGCCTGCCGTACGTGGGTGCGGGGAGGAGAGGGGCGGCGGACGCCGCTGCGACATTATGCGCGCCGCATCGTGCACGCGCGGCAATGGCCGCTGCGGGTTGACCTGCGCGGCCGGCAGGTCCAGACTGCCCGCCGCTGGCGGCCTGCCGCCGGCACACGCATCCCGGAGTTCCCAACCCATGTCCAGCGACAGTAGAAGTCGACTTCGTTCGACGCCAGCGATGGCCACCGCCTGACATCGGGACGGTTCGCCTGCGTTGGCGTTGCGCGAGGTCGCATCCCACAAGGCAAACCGATGAACCAGAAGCAATTGCTGCGTCCAGTGGCCGATGCCGCTGCATTGGCGGCACCGCTGGCGGACTACAACACCGCCGACGCGGTGGAGTTCCTCAACACGCTGGAGCTGCAGCGCGCTGCCGACACGCTGGCGGCGCTGCCGCTGCCGCGTGCAGTGAAGATGCTGGAAGCCCCCGAACTGCATCGCAGCGGCGAGCTGGTGGCCGCGCTGCCACCGGCGCGGGCCGCTGCGCTGCTCGGGCTGATGGCCGACGACCGCGCCACCGACATTGTTCACGAACTGGATGAGGACGAGCGCGCGCGGCTGATCCCGTTGCTGGGTGCCGATGCCCGCCAGGCCATCCAGACGCTGCTCGGCTACCCGCCGAACACGGCCGGTGCGCTGATGACCACCGAGTACGTCGCCGTGCCGGCCAGCTGGACGGTGGCGCAGACGCTGCAGCACATCCGCCAGGTCGAGCGCACGCGCGAGACCGTGTACGCGATCTACGTCCTGGACCCGGTCAGCCAGCGTCTGCAGCAGGTGGTGACCATGCGCCGCCTGATCACCGGCCTGCCCGAGGAGTCGATCCTCGAGGTGGCCCAGGTCAATCCGCCAGTAACCGTGGACGCGTTGATGGACCAAGAAGAGGTGGCGCGGCTGATCCGTCGCCACGACCTGCTGGCCATTCCGGTGGTCGATGCCAGCCAGCGGATGCTGGGCATCGTCACCGTGGACGACGTGCTTGATGCGCTGATCGAGGAATCCACCGAAGACGCGCACAAGTTCGGCGGCATGGAAGCGCTGGACAAGCCGTACATGCAGATCGGCTTCCTGGAGATGCTGCGCAAGCGCGCCGGCTGGCTGAGCGTGCTGTTCCTGGGCGAGATGCTGACGGCCAGCGCCATGCAGCACTACGAGGACGAACTGGCACGCGCGGTGGTGCTGACGTTGTTCATCCCGTTGATCATGAGTTCCGGCGGCAACTCCGGCTCGCAGGCCACCTCGCTGCTGATCCGCAGCCTGGCGCTGCGCGAGCTGCGCCTGCGCGACTGGTGGAAGGTGGCCCTGCGCGAAATTCCGACCGGCATGGTGCTGGGTGCCATTCTCGGTGCCCTGGCGATCGTCCGCATCGTCATCTGGCAGCTGGGTGGCCTGCACGACTACGGCGAGCACTGGGTGCTGCTGGCGATCACGATCGGTGCGGCGCTGGTGGGCATCGTCACCTTCGGGTCATTGTCGGGTTCGATGCTGCCGTTCGTGCTCAAGCGGCTGGGATTCGACCCGGCCAGCGCATCCGCCCCGTTCGTGGCCACGCTGGTCGACGTGACCGGGCTGGTGATCTATTTCAGCATCGCCGCGATGATCCTGCGCGGCACGCTGCTGTAGGGCCCTGTCGCCCCGCATGCGGCGGGGCGCCGCATCCCCCGCCTGCTTTGTTGCGCTGGATCATGCGCCTGTTGCGCGGGTGCGTGTACCGTAGGCGCATGAGTACCTACCACCTGCAGTCAGTGTTCCGCCCGCAGTCGGTCGCAGTGATCGGCGGCAGTCCGCGCGAGCGCTCGGCCGGCCGCGCGGTGATGCGCAACCTGCGCGGTACGGGCTTCCCCGGCAAGGTGGCGTGGATCAACCCGCGCCACGCCGAAATCGATGGCATCCGCACGGTGAAGCGGCTGAAGGATCTGGACTGGGTGCCGGATCTCGTGGTGATCACCGCGCCGGCCGCCATCGTGCCGCAGGTGGTGCGTACCGCGGCCGAGCGGGGTGTGCAGGCGGCGATCATCCTCACCGCGCATCTGGGGGATGGCCCGGGTTCACTGTCGGCGCAGGTGGAGGCCGTGGCCCGCCGGCACGGTCTGCGCATCCTGGGCCCGCATTGCCTGGGTGTGATCGCGCCGCATGCACGGCTCAACGCCAGCATCGCCGCACACTTCCCGCAGGCTGGCGATCTTGCGTTGATCTCCGAGTCCTCGGCGATCGCCGCGGCGCTGGTGGAATGGGGCGTGGCGCGTTCGGTGGGATTCTCCGCCGTGGTCTCGCTGGGCGATACGCTGGACGTCGACTTCGGCGATCTGCTGGACTATTTCGCCACCGATTACCGCACGCGCGCCATCCTGCTCTACGTCGAACAGATCAAGGATGCGCGCAAATTCATGTCGGCGGCGCGGGGGGGCCCCCCCCCCCCCCCCCGGTCGCGCCGGGCCACGCCCGGCGTTTCCGTGAGGGGTTCCATCGCGGCTTTCCCGCACTTCGTCGCAGGCCGCTTGTCTGCCCGGCAGGCCGCCCTATGCTCGGCTTACCCCTTTCACCAAGGCGCCGCCGTGTTCGCCAGCCTCACTCTCATTTTCCGTCATCTGTTGGCCTGGGCCGCGGCGCTGGTCGTGGCCGGCATGGTCTGGAGCGGCATCTTCAGCGGCATGAACGATGGCCCGGGCTGGATCTTCGGCCTGCTGGCGATGTTCCTGATGATTACCGCGCTGGGCAGTGCGATCAGCCATGTGCGCCGGGTCTGGCTGGTGGCCGGGCGCCTGGACGCGAGCACGCTGTCCGGGCGCCAGCGTCGGCAGGTGGAACTGCCGATGGATGCCGGCCAGGCCTTTGCCGTGGTCGAGGCGGCCGTGGCCGAGCTGCCCCGGGTAGAGGACGTGGAAAGCGCGGCCGGCAGCCTGCAGGTGCGCGCCTACGTGCGCCGCGTCGACCCCTGGAACGGCCGCCAGCCCTCGCGCTGGAACCTGCCCGCGCGGCTGGCGATCAAGCGCAACGGCGTGCTGGCCACGGTCACGCCCGGGCAGGGCACCAGTACCGTCACCCTGCTGTTCGAGCCCGATGCGGGCTGGTGGGCCGATCTGCTGGCGCTGGACGAAGGCAGCAACTACGAGAATGCCGAAGCGGTCACCCGTGCGATCAGCCGTCGGGTGGCCGACCAGCGCCGCACCGAGCAGGCCGCCGCGGAGCAGACCCAGGTGGAAAAGGAGCTGTCGGTGGCGCGCCTGAACCTGCTGCACGCGCAGGTCGAGCCGCACTTCCTGTACAACACGCTGGCCAATGCCCAAGTGCTGACCCGCACCGATCCGGCGCGGGCCGAGCAGATGCTGGGACACCTGATCCAGTACCTGCGCAGTTCGTTGCCGCAGGTGGACGAATCGATGTCGACCCTCGGCGTGGAGCTGGAGCGTACCCGCGCGTACCTGGAGATCCTGCGGATCCGCATGGGCGCAAGGCTGGCGGTGGAGGTGCAGGTGCCGCCGGAACTGCATGCGGTGAAGCTGCCGGCGATGGCGCTGCAGACGCTGGTCGAGAACGCGATCAAGCACGGCCTGGAGCCCAAGCCCGGAGGTGGAACGATCTGGATCCTGGCGCGCGGCTTCGACGACCACGTGACGGTGACCGTGGCCGATGATGGGCTCGGCTTCAGCCAAGGCACCACCAGTGGCACCGGCATTGGCCTGAAGAACCTGCGCGAGCGGCTGCGCCTGACCTGCGGCGAGCAGTCCGGCGTAGCGATCGTCGCCAATTTCCCCAGCGGCGTTGCTGCGACCATGACATTGCCGCCATCCAACAAGGAGCGCAGCCATGCCGCTTGAAGCCCTGATTGCCGAGGACGAGGAACTGCTGCGGCAGTCGCTGGTGGACCAGCTGCGCCGGCTGTGGCCGGAGCTGAAGCTGGTGGCCGAGTGCGAAGACGGCGCCAGTGCACTGGAGCAGCTGGCCGAGAAGCAGCCGGACATCGCGTTCCTCGACATCCGCATGCCGGGCATCACCGGCATCGAGGTCGCGCGTGCACTGTCCGAGCTCAGCCCGCGCACGCAGGTGGTGTTCGTCACCGCCTACGACCAGTACGCCATCGATGCCTTCGAACAGGGTGCGATGGACTACCTGCTCAAGCCGGTCAGCGATGAGCGCCTGCTGGCCACGCGCGAGCGCATCCTGGCACGGTTGCCCTCCACGCGCCACGATGATGCGGTGCTGGAACGCCTGCTGCAGCGTCTGGGACCGGGACAGAACGATGACCGCCCGCCGCTGGCGTGGATCACCGCCAGCAATGGCCGCGAGACCCAGCTGATCATGCTGGAGGACGTGGTCTACTTCCGCGCGGACAACAAGTACACCACCGTGATCACCGCCGCCGGCGAGAGCCTGCTGCGCACCCCGCTGCGCGAACTGCTGGAAGTGCTCGATCCGCAGCACTTCCGCCAGATCCACCGCTCGACCATCGTCAACATGAAATCGGTCGCTGCGGTCAGCCGCGACGATACCGGGCGCGGTGTGCTGCGCCTGCGCCAGCGGCCGGAAACGCTGGTGGTCAGCCAGCCCTTCATGAGCCTGTTCCGCGGCATGTAGCCGCGACGTTGCATCTGCCCCGAGGAATGACCATGCCCCGTCTGCTGCTTGTGTGTGCTGTGCTGCTGGCACTGGCCGGCTGCGAAAAATCCAGTAATTCCTCGATTACCCGCGCGCGCGCCAACGGCGTGGACACGCTGTACAGCAAGGGCACCGTCGTCGATGGTCAGGCGCGGTTCCAATGCATCGCCAGCAGCAGTGGCAGGTGCCACTATCTCGTGCTGGATCCGGCCTGCAGCACCGAGGCCACCTGCGCCACGCCGCCCCTGCGGCGTTTTTCGGTGGCCGTAGGCCAAACCGAAACCATGCGAGGCCTGCCCGAGGGCTTCCACCAATGCGTCAGCCAGGACCCGATAGAACAATGCCACCGTGAGTGATCACGGTGGCATTGTGGACCCCCCCGTTTTCCGCAAGGGTCAGTAGGCAGGCTGCAGCGTCAGTTCGTGATGGTGTTCGGTTTCGCCTACATGGTTCAGCCGCCCGACCAGTTCGGAGTGCTGCTTCATCCGTCCGATCTCGGTCATGATGCGGATGTCCTCATGGCGCAGCTCGCGCCTGGCGGTGACCGCCTGCTTGTAGTCCAGCACTTCCGGGTAGTGCTCGGCCAGGTCCAGCGCCTCGGCCACATGCTCGACGCTGTCGGCCTTGGAACTGATGCGGGCCCGGCTGTTGAAGGCTTTCATCCAGCGCTCGAAGCCGGCCTGCTGGTCGAACATGTTGGCCATGAACCAGATCACGAACAGGATCGAGACCCATGAGCCGAACACGATCACCACGCGGGTGAAGGTGATATGGAAGTCGTCACGCCACAGGTAGTTGGCGATCAGGCCCAGAATCACCAGCGACGCCGCCTGCCAGCCGATGATGGAGGCGATCAGCCACTGGCACTTGGCCTGGGCCAGCACCGCCACTTCATCGCGGATCTGCTGCTCGCTGAGATTGCGCCAGTGCGCGACCTGTTTGTCGAACGGGCTGCTGTAGAGCTCGTTGTCGCGAAGCAGAATTCCCAAACCCTTGAACAAAGCAATCATGGCTGGCTCCTTGTGGAACGTGCGTCGATCAGCGTTGGACGGTGTGGCGGGTTCAGTTCTAGCACTTCCAGCGAGCGGTGCAATGGGCGGAACGCCAAGCGGCGTAAGGGTCTTGTCCGGCCGGGTGAAGTTTTGTGCGATGCAGCACAGTGCCCGCACCCTGCGACAGGATGTCGCAGGGTGAAACGTGCTGCGGGCGCACATGAAACCGGGGATGAGCAGGGATCCCGGCAATCGGCCTCGTCTTCGGCCTGAATCGGCACCGACCGCGCAGCCTGCCAGGCCCGGTGCGGATGAAAACGGGCGCCTCGCGGCGCCCGTTTCCCTCATCTCACCAGACTTTGACCCGCTTGTCGGGGGCCAGGTACAGCTTCTGGCCCTCCTTCACCTCGAACGCCGGGTACCAGGCGTCGATGTTGCGCACGGTGAGCGCGCGGAACTGGCCCGGCGCGTGCACGTCGGTCAGCAGCGAATTGCGCAGCGCCTGCTCGCGGCTCTTGCTGCGCCATGCCTGGGCGAAGCCGAGGAAGAAGCGCTGGTCCGGGGTGAAGCCTTCCAGGGTCTGGCCCGGCTTGCCCTGCAGCGACAGCTGGTAGGCGTCGTACGCCGTTCCCAGACCGGCGACGTCGGCGATGTTCTCGCCCAGCGTCAGCTTGCCGTTGACGTGCACGCCGGGGAACGGCTCGTAACTGCTGAACTGGGCCGCGAGCGCGTCGCCGGCGGCGTTGAACTGCTTCAGGTCCTCGGCGGTCCACCAGTTGTGCAGCTTGCCGGTCTCGTCGAACAGCGCGCCGGCATTGTCGAACCCGTGGCTGATCTCATGGCCGATCACCGCACCGATCGCACCGTAGTTCACCGCATCATCGGCGGCCCCATCGAAGAACGGCGGCTGCAGGATCGCGGCCGGGAACACCAGGCGGTTCTCCAGCGGCACGTTCATCGCGTTGATGGTCTGCGGCAGCATCGCCCACTCACCGTGGTCGACCGGCTTGCCCAGCTTGGCGATGTTGCGCTGATACTCGAACAGCTCGGCCCGCTGTGCATTGCCCAGCGGGTCGTCGCGGCGGATTTCCAGACCGCTGTAATCGCGCCATTTTTCCGGATACCCCATGCCCACGGTCAGGCCGGCCACCTTTGCCTTGGCGCTGGCCTTGGTCTGCGGCGACATCCACGACAGCGCGTCGATGCGCCTGGCGAACGCGGCGATGATGTTCTTCGCCATTTCGTCCGCGCGCTCCTTGGTCCTGGCGTCGAAGTGCTTCTCGACATAGCGCTTGCCGATGGCCTCACCGACGGCGTGGTTGGCATCATCCACCGCGCGCTTCCAGCGATCGCTCTGCTGCGGCGTGCCGCTCAGCGCGGTGCCGTGGAAGGCGAAGCGGGCATCGGCGAACTTCTTCGGCAGGTACGCCGCGGCGCGATCCAGCGCATGGAAGGTCAGGTAATCCTTCCAGACCTCCAGCGGCTCGGTGGCCACCAGCCTGGACAGCCCGGCCACCGCCCTGGGCTGCCAGACGATGAAGTCCTGCTGCTTGCCCAGTGCAGCGGCATCGAGGAAGGCGGTCCAGTCCATGCCCGGGGCCTTGGCGTTGAAGTCAGCCTGGGTCCAGGGGTTGGCACCCTTGGTCACGTCGTTGGTTTCTTCCTGGGTGGCGTGCGCCTGCGCGATCTTCGTTTCCAGCGCAACGATGCGCTGCGCCTTGCCGGCCGGGTCGGCGCTGCCGGCCAGCTGCAGGAGCTGCGCGATATAGGCCTGGTACTGCTTGCGCAGTTCGGCCATGCGGCCGTCGCCCAGATAGAAGTCGCGGTCGGGCATGCCAAGTCCGCCCTGCACCAGATAGGGCGCGGTGCGGTCCGGCTGCAGCAGATCGACCGAGACCCACAGGCCGAACAGGCGGTCGGTGTAGAAGTTGGTGGCATTGAGCAGGTCGACATCGGCGCGCATGTCGCCGCCCAGCGCGCGGGCCAGGCCGGCCTTGTCAGTGATCGCATAGATCGCCTTCAGCTGCGGCTGCACCGGCGCGATACCGCGCTGCTCGATGCCGGCCTCATCCATGAAGGCGGCGTAGTAATCGCCGATCAGCTTGTCCTCGCCGCTGGCCTGGGCATTGCCGGCAGCGCCTTCGAGGATGGCGCGGGTGTCGGCCTGGGTCTTCTCCGCGATGACGTTGAAGCTGCCGAAGCGCGAGCGGTCGGCGGGGATCTGGGTGTTCTTCACCCAGGTGCCATTGGCGAAGCCGAAGAAATCGTCGCCGGCGGCGATGCTGCGATCCATGCCGCTGGCATCGAAGCCGAAGCTGCCCAGCATCGGCTTGGCGGCTGCGGGGGCGGATGCGGCCGGCGCGGCGGTACTGGCCGCCGGATCGGCGGCGCGGTCGCAGGCGGCCAGGGACAGGCTGGCAGCAATGGCCAGTGCCAGGGTGGGACGGCGCAGCTTGGACATGGACTTCTCTTGCGGCGGGAAAACGCCAAGTCTAATCCGCTCCGATGCGATGGGTCGCACCGTTGTGGCGCAAGGCTGTGCACGATCTGGCTGAACGCGGTGCGGCGATCTTCACGCCGTCACCGCCGTGGTGCATGCTGCATGCCGGACCCCTGCGCGGACGCAGGGCGGTGATCCGGCGTGGCGGGCCCGGCGGTCAAGAATGGCAGTCGCCGGCCGCTGAGGTCGGGGATGTGGAGGAATCGTTCGCGCATGAAGCCAGCCGACTGGACAGGGAACACCCACCGATGCCCGCGCTGAAACGCGCGTTGGCCCGGCCACTGCGCGCCATCACCTGGGGCGGGGTGGTGCTGGGCGTGCTGCTGGTGGCCGGTCTGGCGATGATGCTGGTCAATGACCACCATCGGCGGTTGGAAGCGGCGCAGCGGCAGAGCCGGGCACTGGCGGTCGGCAGCGAGCGCCTGCTGGCATTGCAGCTGCGCAATCTGGAGCGGGCGATGGGCGGCATTTCCGCCGACGCCGCCGAGCTGTTCCGGAGCGTGCCGGCACAGGCACCGCGGCTGCTCGATGCGGCCGTGGCCGGCGTGCTGCAACGGCACGCCGAGCTGCACAGCATCGTGGTGCTCGACAGCTACGGACGTGCGCTGACCGCGGGCCAGGGCGACCTGCAGCTGCCCCTGTGGACCGATCCGCAACGGCGCGGCCCTGGCAGTGCGCTGTACATCGGGCCGCCGCAGCGGGGCAGCGATGATGGCTGGGTGGTGCCGCTGGCGCTGCCGCTGGACGACGACCGCTGGCTGCTGGCGCGCCTGCGCTGCGGCGAACTGCAGCGCATCATCGGCGGGCTGGACGTGGGCCCGAACGGCCTGGTGTCGATCAGTGATGCCGAAGGCTACATGTTGGCGCGCGTGCCCGATCCGCATGGCACGGTCGGACACCGCTACGAGCTGCCCGGGCGCGATCTGCTCGGCAGGCAGGCGGTGATCGAACTGGGGAACATGCCCGGCGTGGTCGACGGCGTGCCGCGCATCACCACCATCAGTACGCTGGAACGCAACCCGCTGGCGGTGCAGGTGGGCCTGGCCGAAAAGGACGTGCTGGCGCCGTGGTGGCCCTACCTGCAGGCATCGGTGGCCATCGTGCTGGTCTATGTGGCCGTGCTGCTGGTGCTGTTGTTCGCCGTCCGGCGAACGATCCGCCGGCAGCAATCGATGGCCGAGGAACTGCAGGCCGGCAATGCGGAACTGCGGCTGGCCCATCAGGTCGGGCGGGTCTGCACCTGGTATGTCGATGAGGACGCTGCACTGCTGCGCTGGTCACCGCTGGCACGCGAGATCTTCGGCGTACAGACCGACGCGCTGCCGGTGGCCGATTTCTTTGCCCGGGTGCACCGCGATGATGCCGCACGGCTGCAGAAGGCGTTTGACCAGGCATTTGCCGGCAACGCGGTGATGGATGAGGTATTCCGCCTGGTGCTGCCGGGGGGTGCGGTGCGCTGGGTCGGCGCGCGGGGCCAGCGCGTGCCGGTGGCCGATCGCCAGCGGCGCATGATCGGCGCGCTCACCGATCTCAGCGAGCGGTATCAGGCCCGTGAACAGATGAACCAGGTCGAACGGCGCTTCCGCCTGCTGTTCGACCGCAATCCTGCGCCGTTCTGGGTGTTCGATCCGGACACGCTGCGCTTCATCGAGGTCAACGATGCGGCCGTGCGGCAGTACGGCTACAGCCGTGAGGAATTCCTCACCATGAGCATCCTCGACATCCGGCCGCGGGAAGGGTGGGACGAGGTCAAGGGAGCCATCGCGCGGGCACGCGTGGGCGACCTTCCCGATGCTGCCGTGCGCCTGCACCGGCGCAAGGATGGCAGTGTGTTCGAAGTGCGCGCGCATTTGTCCCGGCTGGATTTCGATGGCCAGCCGGCCTGCCTGGTACTGGCCGAGGATGTCAGCGAGCGGATGGCCTATGAGCGCGACCTGGCTTACCAGGCGCGGCACAACCCGGCGACCGGGCTGCTCAACGTGCGCGCGCTGACCGAGCAGCTGGATGCCCAGGCGGAGGGCTATACCATCGCCTTCGTGCAGCTGCGTGGCCTGCAGCTGGTGGCCGACACGCTGGGCCGGGAGATCGGCGATGCGGTGCTGCAGTCGATGGCCTCGCGCCTGGCTGTGCTGGCGGCACGTTACGGCGCGCTGGCCTTCCAGCCGGCGGAAGATTTCGTGTTCGCCATCGGCGCCGCGCATGACACCCGGCGCGTACTCGACGATCTGCTGCAGATCGTGTCGGCACCAATGCGTGGCAAGGATTCGCTGCACCAGTTCGAGCCGCGCATCGGCGTGGCGGTTCACACGGCAGATGATGGCCACAGCGCCGAGCAGGTGATCGGCATGGCGGCACAGGCGGCGCACGCCGCGCGCGCCGAAGGGGATGTGGTGGCCTGGTTCGACGCTGCGGTGACCACGCGCCTGGCTGATCGCCTGCGCCTGGCCGGGCGCATCCATGCGGCGATCGACAGCGAGTTCCAGCTGTACTTCCAGCCGATCCGGCACGCCAGCGACGGCAGTCCGGCGGCACTGGAGGCATTGCTGCGCTGGCCGCAGGCCGATGGCAGCTTCATTCCTCCCAACGAGTTCATCCAGCTGTGCGAGGACACCGGTCTGATCCTGGCCCTGGGGCGCTGGGTGATCCGTGCGGCGGCCCAGGCGCAGCGGCGCCTGGTGGAGGCGGGTTGGGGCGATCTGCCGATCGCGGTGAACGTGTCGGCCGTGCAGTTCTTCAACAGCGACCTGGTGGCCGAGTTCACCCGTGCCCAGCAGGACTTCGGCCTGGCCCGCGGCGCGCTGCATGTGGAGCTGACCGAGAGCAGCCTGATGCGCAAGCCGGCGCAGGCGATGCAGACCATGCAGCGCCTGCACGAGCAGGGCATCTGCGTGTCGCTGGATGATTTCGGTACCGGCTACTCCAGCATGTCCTACCTGCAGCACCTGCCGCTGGACATCCTCAAGATCGACCGCAGCTTCGTCGCCGACGTGGAGACCAATCCGCGCAACGCATCGATCTGCAGGGCGCTGCTGTCGCTGGGCCACAGCATGGGCCTGACCATCATTGCCGAGGGCGTGGAAACGCCGGGGCAGCTCGACTGGCTGGCCGCGCACGGTTGCGACCAGGTGCAGGGCTACCTGCTGGGACGTCCGGCCCCTCTGGAGCGGATCATCGGCATGCTGGACGAGGTCGCTGTCTAGCCCATGTTGCGGCTCGCCGGGCACGGCCTTGCGCCCGCGTGTCACGGGTGTTGTCCGGTGGCGCGGTCAGATCCCGGCCTCCACCAGGTAATCGATGAAGCTGCGTACCTTCGGCGCCAGGTGGCTGCGACTGGTGTAGACGGCGAAGATGCCGATCGGCGCCGCTTCCCAGTCCGGCAGGATGCGCACCAGGCGGCCGTCGGCCAGCGCCTCCTGGAGCAGGAAATCCGGTTGCAGGATCACGCCCATGCCAGCAATGGCCGCCTCGCGCAGCACGTCGCCGTTGTTGGCGCGCAGCACGCTGTTCACCGTGACCTGGACGTCGCCTCCGGGGCCGTGCAGTGGCCACTGGTCGCCGCCGGCCCAGTAGCTGTAGCCCAGGCATGCGTGATCCTGCAGTGCCTGCGGCGTGGCCGGCGTGCCGTGCGCAGCCAGGTAGGAGGGGGCCGCGCACAGGCTGATCCGCGATTCGCCCAGGCGACGCGCGATCAACGTGGGCCCGGGCTCGCGGGTGATGCGGATGGCCACGTCGTAGCCTTCTTCGACCATGTCCACCAGGCGGTCGGACAGGGCCAGGTCCAGTTCCACCTGCGGGAACCGCTCGCGGAAGCCGGCCAGCAGCGGGCCGAGACGGGCGATGCCCCAGCTGACCGGCGCATTGATGCGCAGCAGGCCGGACGGTTCCAGTGCCTGTGCGCCGATGCTGGCCTCCAGTGCGTCGAACTCCGCCAGCAGG
The DNA here is from genome assembly GCF_056760395.1 of Stenotrophomonas sp. STEN009. Classification (NCBI taxonomy): domain Bacteria; kingdom Pseudomonadati; phylum Pseudomonadota; class Gammaproteobacteria; order Lysobacterales; family Lysobacteraceae; genus Stenotrophomonas; species Stenotrophomonas sp. STEN009. The sequence goes on from NZ_JBRRES010000004.1 coordinate 63,306, forward strand.
CGCACGCACTGCGCGTAGTACGCGGCGCCGGCACTGGTGGGGCTGACCCGGCGGGTGGTGCGGTGGAGCAGCCGCGTCGACAGGCGCTTCTCCAGCGCCGCAACCTGCCGGGTGACGCCGGCGGTGGACAGATCCAGTGCCTGGGCGGCCGCACTGAAGCCGTTGCGCTCGACCACGGCCACGAACACACGCATGGCGTCCAGAGTGTCCATTGTTGCGCCTTATGAAATAAATACGGTCGAATCATCGTATTTATTGGCATGGGTCGGCGCAATAAGCTGTGCTTCTTCCCTTCGAGGCCCCGCCATGACGACCTCTGTTGCTTCCGCTCCGCCCCTGGCGCCCTATGGCGCGACGCTGCTGCGCCTGGCCCTGGGCGTCCTGTTCCTGGTCCACGCGTTGACCAAGCTGCTGGTGTTCACCCCGGCCGGTACCGCGGCGTTCTTCGAGTCGCTCGGTTTGCCGGGTGTGCTGGGTTACCTCACCCTCGCGGCAGAACTGGTGATTTCCGCAGCCCTGCTGCTCGGTGTCTACGCGCGCTGGTTCGGGCTGGCCGGCGTGCCCCTGTTGCTGGGCACCATCGTCACCGTGCACGGCGCGAACGGCTTCGGCTTTGCCAATGCTGGCGGTGGCTGGGAGTACCCGGCCTTCTGGGCGCTGGCGCTGGTGGTGCTGTTCCTGGTCGGTGACGGTCGCTGGACCCTGCGTTCGCGTTGAGCGCTGGCTGATACTGCAAACGGAGAATTCCATGTCCCGCCTGCCTTCGCTGTACATCTCGCACGGCTCCCCGATGACTGCGCTGCAGCCGGGCGAGGTGGGCGTGCGCCTGGCCGAACTGGCCCGCGACCTGCCCACGCCGCGCGCCATCGTCATCGCCTCGGCCCACTGGCTGGGGCGGCAGCCGTTGGTCGGCGCCCACCCACAACCGCCGACCGTCCATGACTTCGGCGGCTTCCCGCGCGCGCTGTTTGAACTGCAGTACCCGGCACCGGGCGATCCGGCGCTGGCCGAAGACATTGCCGGGCGCATCGCCGCGGCAGGCCTGCCGGTGGCCATCGATACCCAGCGTGGTCTCGACCACGGCGCCTGGGTGCCGCTGCGCCTGCTGCGTCCGCAGGCCGACATTCCCGTGGTGCCGGTATCGATCCAGCCCTTGCTGGGGCCTGCGCACCAGTTTGCGCTGGGCCGCGCGCTGGCACCTCTGCGCGAACAGGGCGTGCTGCTGGTCGGCTCGGGCAGCATCACCCACAACCTGCACGACTGGGGCGACTACCAGGACGGCAAGGAAGCGCCCTATGTGCGGCCGTTCATCGAGTGGGTGGAGCAGCGGCTGGCGGCCGATGACCGCCCGGCGCTGTTGGACTACCGCCGGCAGGCACCGTTCGCCGAACGCGCCCATCCCACCGATGAACACCTGTTGCCGCTGTTCTTCGCGATGGGTGCGGCCGGTGACCACCGCTTCGGCGCACGTCGCATCGATGCCGGCGTCGATGGCGGCTTCCTGGCGATGGACATCTACCGCTTCGACGGGGCATGAGCCTGTGCTGACGCAGCGTCGCCGCGGTTGTCGCAGCCGTGGTCGCCTGTGGTAGTTTTTTCCGGGTTTCCGGCGCTGGCTTCATGCCCCCCCCGCGCGCCGCTTCCTGGAAGAAGCATGCATACCATTGAAGTCGTGCTGGCGATGCTGGTGGCGGTCGTCGCCAGCGGATACCTCGTCCGCGTCCTGCCGTTCTCACTGCCGCTGCCACTGGTGCAGATCGGTCTGGGCGCGGTCATTGCCGGCGTGTTCAACCGCGGCCATGCGCTGGAGCCGGAAGTGTTCTTCCTGCTGTTCCTGCCGCCCCTGCTGTTCCTTGACGGCTGGCGCATCCCCAAGCAGGGCCTGTTCCGCGACAAGGGCGCGATTCTCGAGCTGGCGTTCGGCCTGGTGGTGTTCACCGTCATCGGCGCCGGCCTGCTGATCCACTGGATGATCCCGGTGATGCCGCTGGCGGTGTGCTTCGCGCTGGCGGCGATTGTTTCGCCGACCGATCCGGTGGCCGTTGGAGCGATCGCCTCCAAGGCCCCCATTCCCAAGCGGCTGATGCACATCCTCGAGGGCGAATCACTGCTCAACGACGCCTCCGGTCTGGTCTGCTTCCGCTTCGCGGTGGCGGCGGTGATGACCGGTACCTTCTCGCTGGCCACCGCTTCGCTGACCTTCCTGTGGGTGGCGGTGGCGGGCCTGGCGGTGGGCGTGGCGGTGACGCTGGGCGTGTCGACCTTCCAGCGTTGGTTGTGGCGCCGTTTCGGTGAAGAGCCGGGTGCGGCGATGCTGGTCAACCTGCTGATCCCGTTCGCGGCCTACCTGCTGGCCGAAGAGATCAATGCCTCGGGCATCCTCGCGGCGGTCGCGGCCGGCATCTCGATGAGCTACGTGGAAATGACCGGCCGTGTTTCCGGCAGCATGCGCGTGCAGCGCGCGGGCGTGTGGAATATGCTGCAGTTCAGCTTCAACGGCATCATGTTCGTGCTGCTGGGCGAGCAGTTGCCGGGCATCGTCGAGCGTGCAACCACCACGATGAACGAGACCGGTCACCAGAGCGCGTGGTGGCTGCTGGTGTACGTGCTGGTGATCAATGCCAGCCTGATCGCCCTGCGCCTGCTGTGGGTGTGGCTGTCACTGCGCTGGAACCTGCTGCGTGCGCGTCGGCGTGGCCTGGAGCGGGGCGAGGCGCCGAACTGGCGCATCGTGGTGGCCACCTCGGTGGCAGGCGTGCGCGGTGCGATCACCCTGGCCGGCGTGCTGACGCTGCCACTGTTCCTGCCCGATGGCAGCCCGTTCCCCGCACGCGACCTGGTGATCTTCCTGGCTGCAGCGGTGATCCTGTTCTCGCTGGTCGGCGCCAGCGTGGCGCTGCCGCAGCTGCTGAAGGGCCTGCAGTTGCCGGCCGACTCCGGTGAGCGCAAGGAAGAGGATCTGGCCCGCCGGTTGTCCTCGAAGGCGGCGCTGGCCGGGGTGGAGCGCAAGCGGCAGCAGCTGGTGCTGAACCAGAACACCGAGAACGTGCAGTTGTACAACGACGCGGCCTCGCGGGTCAGCCTGCTGTATCAGCGGCACCTGGATCGCGAGAACCCGGACGTGGATCCGGAGAAGGTGAAGCGGATGGAGGAGGGCTATCGCCAGTTGCGCAGCGCCGGCCTCACTGCCGAGCGCGAGGAACTGTTCCGCCTCACCCGGCGCGGAGTGATCTCCGACGAGATCTCGAGGCGCCTGATCCGCAACCTGGATCTGCTGGAGTCGCGCAAGCGCGAGTGACCGGCCCTGTGCATCGGGGTCGGATCCCTTTCCCGCGGAAAGGGATCTGACCCCGGGCTCCGTCAGGCCGGCTTCTGGTCGAGGAAGTAGGCCTCGACCTTGCCTTTGACCTTGATCGTCATCGGGTTGCCGCGACGGTCACGGGCCTTGCCGGCCTGCACGCGGATCCAGCCTTCGCTGACCGAGTATTCCTCGACGTTGTCGCGCTCGACGTCGTTGAAGCGCACGCCGACGCCGCGCTCCAGCGCCTGCGCATCATGGAAGGGGCTGGCCGGATTGATCGCCAGGTGGTCGGGAGGGGTATCGCTCATCGCATCATTCACAGTGACGGCCACCAAGGCCGGCTTCAGCGATACAGGATAAACCGTAGAATGCCGGCCTGCCCCGAGGAGTTCCCGCCATGCCCGACAACAGCGACTACTTCGACTTCGAGGAGGACGTCCATGATTTCGATGAGGATGGCTTCGAAGCGCGGGTCTGGAACCTGCTGGTACTGATCAACCCGGGCGACGAGGAGCTGGCGCTGCAGCAGTTCAACCGCTGGCGCGAGCTGCTGGCCGAAGCCGGCGAACCGCTGGAGGCAGACGCCGATTGGCTGCCGCCACTGCTGTCCGCGATCGGTTGGCAATCCGGCTTCGAGGTGGAGCGGGATGACCTGGAAACGCTGATATCGGCGGTGAACGAGCTGTCCGCGCGCTTCAACCTGCAGCTTGACTGGGGCGGCGACCTGGACGATGAGGATTTCACCGAAGACCTGGATGGCGTGCAGCTGATGTCCACCGCCTTCGACCGCCTGCGCGAGCACAACTACACGTTGTGGAGCGTGGATGCCGGCAGCGCGGGTTTCACCGGCTGGATGGCACTGACCCGTGACGACGACGCCATGCTGGCGCTGTGCTCGCTGCTGAACGTGGAAATCCGCCTGGGCAGCGACCCGTTCTGAGCGTCATCCCGGTTCGCCGGGCCATGCCCGGCGGGGGCGCTGCGGCCTACGGCCGGTACTGCGCCCGCGCGTTGGCGATCACCGCTTTCACCTGTGCGCGGTCCGTGTGCCGTGAAATCGCCACGGCACCCAGTGCGATCGCCTGTGCGCGCAGCTCGGTGGTGACGTCGTAGTGCGCGCCGCTGGCCTTGTTCTGGAAGGCCCGGCGGGGGATGCCGAGCTGCGCCGCCATGGCGTGCAGCTCGGCCAGGGTGTCGGCCATCAGATGCGCCCAGCGCTGGTCGCGCCAGGCATGCACTGCGTCATCGACGTAGACCGTCACCGCCGCGGCCGGATCAGGCCTGCGGCTTGCCGTCGGCGTCGGCGTCGGCGGCCGGAGCAGCCTCGGCGTCAGCGGTACCTTCGGCAGCGCTGGCTTCTTCGGCCACATCGCCTTCAGCGGTCTCGCCCTCTGCTTCCACGCCTTCGAACTCGGCGACCAGCGCGTCCAGGTACTCGTCGGCGGTCTGGCCCGCTTCGGCGGCCAGGGTATCCAGCAGCTTCTGCAGCAGTTCGGAATACTCCAGGCTGACCTTGCGGCCTTCCTTCTCCTGCACGTTGGCCAGGTGCTTGAGCATGGCCAGCATCGGCACCGGGTTCTCGGCATTGCCCATGGTCTGACCGCCGATGGCCAGCAGCCACTCGCGACCCTGCAGGCCGATGGCGGCGACCACCTGGCCGTCCTCGCTGGTCAGCACGGCGTGGTTCTGCACCTGCTGCTGGGCGTTCAGACGGAGGAACGGGCGCTTGGCCTGCTGCTTCTTGCGCTGGTCGCGCTTGGCCTTGGAAGACTTGGACATCGGGGGTGTCACCTGAAAACGGAAAGACCCCCATTGTACCGGGTGCGCCGGGCCATGCCCCTGGTGGGTGCGGACCTTGGTCCGCATGTTTTCCCGGATGTGCGGACCAAGGTCCGCACCCACCGTCTACTTTGCCTCACCCTGCGCCGCCTGTACGTCCGCGTCGATGACCGGCGCCGACAGACCCACCTGTGGACCGGCGCCGGCCAGCGCGGCCTGCTCGGCGGCGCGGGTCATCACCACGATGCTGATGCGGCGGTTGATCGGGTTCTGCGGGTCTGCCCGGTCGAACAGCACCGAGGAGGACAGGCCGACCACGCGGGTGATCTTGCTGTCCTCCAGTCCGCCATCGATCAGGGCGCGGCGGGCCGCATTGGCGCGGTCGGCGCTCAGTTCCCAGTTGCCGTAGCCGCGGGCGGCGGTGTAGGCGGTGATGTCGGTGTGGCCGGTCAGGCTGATCCGGTTCGGCACGTGGTTCAGGTACTCGGCCAGCTCATGCAGGATCTGCTGCGTGTACGGCTTGAGCGTGGCACTGCCGAGGTCGAACATGGGCCGGTTCTGCTTGTCCACGATCTGGATGCGCAGGCCTTCCGGGGTCAGGTCCAGCAGCAGCTGGTCCTTGAACGGCTCCAGCGCCTGGCTGCGGCTGATCGCTTCCTGCAGTTCCTTCATCAGCTGTTCCAGCTGCTGCTTGTCGCGCTGCTGCTGGTCCACCGGGTGCGGCACGGCTTCCTGCTGGTTCTGGAAGGGATCGTTGCTGCTGCCACGCGAGATGTCGGTGGCGCCGCCGAGCTTGATCATCGACGTGCTGGCACCGCCCGGCCCGGCCATGCCCGGGGCCGGCGTGGCGCTCTGGCCACTGAGCGGGCTGGGGTTGCGGAAATACTCGGAAATGGCCGCACGATCGTTCTTGCTGGTGGTGGCCATCAGCCACAGCACCAGGAAGAAGGCCATCATCGCGGTCACGAAGTCGGCATAGGCCACCTTCCACGAGCCGCCATGGTGGGCGGCATGGCCGGCCTTCCTGACCTTGCGGACGATGACGGTGGGTTTGCTCTCGGCCATGGCTTACTTGACCGTCTTCAGGTGCTGCTCGAAATCGGAGAAGGCCGGGCGCACGTTCGACGGCAACGTCTTGCGGGCGAATTCCAGCGCGATCTTCGGGTTGTAACCGCGCAGGCAGGCCAGCAGTGCGGTCTTCACCGATTCGTAGATGCGGCTGTCCTGCTCGGCACGTGCTTCCATCGCCGCTGCCATCGGGCCGACGAACCCGTAACCGAGCAGGATGCCCAGGAAGGTGCCGACCAGCGCACCGGCGACATGGCCGCCGACCTCGACGATGTCGCCGCCGATCGAGCCCATGGTGATGACGATGCCCAGCACCGCCGCGACGATGCCGAAACCGGGCAATCCGTCGGCCACCTTGGTCAGCACCTGCGACGGGGCCATCGCTTCGGCGTGGTGCTTTTCCAGCTCCAGTTCGAGCAGCGGCTCCAGTTCATGCGGCTCGATGTTGCTGCCGATCATCAGGCGCAGGCAGTCGGTGATGAAATCGATCAGGTGGTGGTCGGCCTGCACCTTCGGATAGTTGCCGAACACGGCGCTCTCGGCCGGGCGTTCGACGTGGTCCTCCAGCGCCATGAAGCCTTCCCGGCGCGCCTTGTTGAGCAGTTCGTAGAGCAGGCTGAGGACGTCGATGTAGTCCTGCTGCTTGTAGCGCGGGCCCTTGAACACGCCGACGATGGCCTGCAGCGTCTGCTTGACCGTCTTGGCCGGGGTGCCGACCAGGAACGCACCCAGCGCGGCACCGCCGATGATGACCAGTTCGTAGGGCTGCCAGAGAGCCCCCAGGCGGCCGTGGGCACCGAGGTAGCCCCCGATCACGCTGATGATGACGACCAGGAATCCAACGATGATGAGCATGGGGCAACGCAGGGAGGGGGGATATCTCCTTGTCGGCCCACCCTGCGGATTTCTGAAGAGGGAATTCTGTGAAACCGGTCGGCGGGGGTGTTTCAGCCCGCCACGCCGCTTTCCGCACCGCCACGCTGCAACGGGTTGGGCCAGGCCTCGCCGTTGCCGGCAAACGAAAGTGAGACGGAGTTCAGGCAGTGGCGCTCATGGGTGGGCGGCGGCCCGTCCGGGAACACGTGGCCGAGGTGGCTGCCACAGCGGGCGCAGGTGATCTCGGTGCGGATCATGCCGTGGCTGGTATCGCGGATCTCACGCACGTGTGCCGCGTCGTAGGGGGCGAAGAAGCTCGGCCAACCGGTGCCGGAATCGAACTTGGTGCTGGAGCGGAACAGGGGCAGCCCACACAGCCGGCAGCAGTAGACACCCTCACGCTTGTTGTCCAGGAACACGCCACAGAACGGTGCTTCGGTGCCGTGCTGCAGCAGCACGCGGCGTTCTTCGCTGCTGAGGCCGGCGACCAGGGTGTCGGTCTGGGAGGCGGTAGGGGGCGTCAGGTCGAAGGCACTCATGCTGGCTCTCCGTGGGGTCGATGGCCTGGGGATGCCTGCAGACGTGGGGGTGTGACCGCCGTCTTGCAAGTGTGAGCTGCGTTCATGGGCGGCACACGGGCGCGGGCGCATGGTGGGGAGGATTCCTGCTGGAGCGTGCCATGAAGACCCTTTCCGTCTGGGTGCTGTCGGCTCTGCTGCCCCTGTCGGCACAGGCCCAGGGGCCCACCACATCGCCGACCACCACCCGCAGCACCACCACCGTGGCGCCAGCGCCGGTGACGCCGCCCCCACAGCCGGCAAGACCGCAGCCGCAGGTCCTGCCGTCACCGCAGCCGACGCAGCCGATCAAGTCCACCGGCCCGGCGCAGGTGGTGCCGACGCCGGCGCCGAAGCTGCCGGACAAGGTCTATGACCGCAACGGGCGCATCGTTCCCGGCGTCAAGCCGGTCGGCCCGAACCGTGTGTTCGACTCCCGTACCGGCCGCTACTACGACAGTGTGCCGGCCGGCAGTGGCCAGCAGGTCAAGCCATAGGGCAGTCCGCCACCGCCCGCGGCGGGTGGTGACCGCGCCGGCTGAACGCCTGAAAACACACTGCTGCCGCTCACGGCTTTTTCGCCTGTGATTAACCGCCGCAGGACCACCGTGGCCCTGCGCCGGCATCCCGCCGTCGCGTGTCCTTCGTCCTTTGGATCGCGATCATGAAGAATCCGCAGAACCGTCATCCCGGCAAGGAAGCGCAGAGCCATAAACCGCAGCAGCAACAGCAGCAACAGCAGCAGCAACAGCAGCAGATGGACCCGCAGCGGCCGCAGAAGGGCGGCAAACAGCAGGAGACACGTCAGCAGCAGGGCTCGATGAAGCACCCGCAGCAGCGCTGACGCCCCTGGAACAGGGCCGGAACCCGCAGCGCGGGCTCTGGCCCTTCATTCCGGAATCGGCAGGCTGAGCGTCTCCTTGACCTCTTCCATGACGATGTAGCTCTTCGATTCGCGCACGTGCGGCAGGGTCAACAGGGTGCTGCCCAGCAGTTTGCGGTAGGAGGCCATCTCGCTGATCCGCGCCTTCAGCAGGTAGTCGAAGTCGCCGGACACCAGATGGCACTCGAGCACGTTCGGCAGCTTCAGCGCCGCACGCCGGAACTCCTCGAAGATGTCGCCGGACTTGTAGGCCAGGCTGATCTCCACGAACACCAGCAGGCTGGCTTTCAGCGCCGTGGGATCCAGGTGAGCGTGATAGCCGGTGATCACGCCCTCGCGCTCCAGCCGGCGCACGCGCTCGGTGCACGGGGTGGTCGACAGGCCCACGCGCTCGCCCAGCTCGGTAAAGGAAATGCGGCCTTCGGCCTGGAGGATGCGCAGGATCCTGCGGTCGATCTTGTCCAGTTCGCGGGGGCGGGCGGCCATGGGCGTCAACCTGGGGAAGTGAATCACGGGGAAACATCTTGCCCACAGCGTGAAAAACAGGCAAATCGCCTATGAATGGAAGAATATACTTCCCCGATTATGGCCCTGTCGTGCTCAAACGCAGGGAATGATCGGGTTGGAGAATTTCCATGCGAGTCCTAGTTCTCGGCAGCGGCGTGATCGGCACCACCAGTGCTTGGTACCTGCGACAGGCCGGGTTTGATGTCACGGTCGTCGACCGCCAGCCCGGCCCCGCGCTGGAGACCAGTTTCGCCAATGCCGGCCAGCTGTCATTCGGCTACACCTCGCCCTGGGCCGCGCCCGGCGTGCCGAAGAAGGCGATCGGCTGGCTGTTCGAGAAGCATGCACCGCTGGCGATCCGTCCCGGCATGGATCTGGCCCAGTACCGCTGGCTGTGGCAGATGCTGCGCAACTGCACCCACGAGCGCTATGCGATCAACAAGGCGCGCATGGTGCGCATGTCCGAGTACAGCCGCGATTGCCTGAACGAGCTGCGCGCGCAGATCGGCATCGAGTTCGAGGGGCGCGACCTGGGTACCACCCAGCTGTTCCGCACCCAGCAGCAGCTGGATGCCTCGGCACAGGACATCGAGATCCTGGCCCGCTATGGCGTGCCGTACGAAGTGCTGGATCGCGCCGGCATCATCGCCGCGGAACCGGCGCTGGCGCACGTTGATGGCCTGGTCGGTGCGCTGCGCCTGCCGCGTGACCAGACCGGCGACTGCCAGCTGTTCACCCGCCGCCTCGCGCAGATGTGCACCGATGCCGGTGTCGAGTTCCGCTTCGACCAGGACATCAGCGCCATCGAGTCGGATGGAGAGCGCATCACCGGCGTGCGCATCGCCGGCAAGCTGGAGACTGCCGACCGCTATGTGGTCGCGCTGGGCAGTTACTCGCCGGCGCTGGTCGCGCCGCTGGGCATGCGCCTGCCGGTGTACCCGCTGAAGGGGTATTCGTTGACCCTGCCGATCACCGATCCGGCCATGGCGCCGACCTCGACCATCCTCGATGAGAGCTACAAGGTTGCTGTAACCCGCTTCGACAACCGCATCCGTGTCGGTGGCATGGCCGAGGTGGCCGGTTTCGACCTGTCGCTGTCACCGCGTCGCCGCGAGACCCTGGAGCTGGTGGTTCGTGACCTTTACCCGAAGGGCGGGGACCTGTCGCGCGCGCAGTTCTGGACCGGCCTGCGCCCGGCCACGCCGGATGGCACGCCGGTGATCGGCGCCACGCCCTTCCGCAACCTGTATCTCAACACCGGTCACGGCACCCTGGGCTGGACCATGGCGTGTGGTTCAGGTCGCTACCTGGCCGACCTGATGAGTGCACGCCAGCCACAGATCAGCACTGAAGGCCTGGACATCTTCCGCTACGGCCAGTTCGGCCATGCCCCGCAACACGAGAGCCGCACATGCGTCCTGCCCGCGCGCTGATCGATCTGCACGCGCTGCGCAGCAACTACCGGCTCGCCCGCGAGCTGGGGGGCGGCAAGGCGCTGGCGATCATCAAGGCTGATGCCTATGGCCATGGCGCCGTGCGCTGCGCGCAGGCCCTGGAAGACGAGGCCGACGGCTTCGGGGTGGCGACCATCGAAGAGGCGCTGGAGCTGCGCAAGGCCGGTATCCGCGCGCCCATCCTGCTGTTGGAAGGCATTTTCGAAGCCAGCGAGATGGCGCTGGTGGCCGAGCATTCGCTGTGGTTCTCGGTCGGCTCGCCGTGGCAGCTGGAAGCGCTGGCTGCCTTCGACAGCCCGCATCCGTTGACGGTCTGGCTGAAGCTGGACAGCGGCATGCATCGCCTGGGTCTGGACGTGGAGACCTTCCGCGCCGCACACGCGCGCCTGCAGGCGATGCCGCAGGTGGAGCGGATCGTGCTGATGACCCATCTGGCGCGTGCCGATGAACTGGACAGCGAACGTACCCACGAGCAGGCCGCCACCTTCGCACGTGCAATCGAGGGCCTGCAGGGTGAGACCAGCGTGTGCAATTCGCCGGCCCTGCTGGGGTGGCCCGACGTGCGCAGCGACTGGGTGCGCACGGGGCTCATGCTGTACGGCGCCAACCCGATGCCGGACGACACGGATCTGACCGCGCGGCTGCGCCCGGTGATGACCATGCAGTCCAAGGTGATTGCCGAGCGCTGGATCGAAGCCGGTGAGCCGGTGGGATATGGCGCGCGCTTCGTGGCCAAGGCGCGTACACGCGTGGGCGTGGTGGCCCTGGGCTATGCCGACGGCTATCCCCAGTTCGCGCCGAACGGCACCCCGGTATTGATCGACGGCCAGCCTGGCGTGCTGATCGGTCGGGTTTCGATGGACATGCTGACGGTGGACCTGACCGCACATGCACAGGCCGGCGTTGGCAGTGTGGTGGAACTGTGGGGGCAGGCCCCGACGCTTTCGGAACTGGCGCCACGTTGGGGGGTGAGGGCCTACGAGCTGCCGTGCGCGGGCAAGCGGGGCGCCCGCGTCTACGGGGATTTAGGCGCCGGCGGGGGTGGCCGGGCGCTACCGGATGTCCAAAGCGCCATGCCCGGCGGGTGTCGGAAATGCACAGGTAGCGCCGGGCCATGCCCGGCGGGTGCCGGTCAACGCGCGGCGGTGGCCTGGGCGGTCAACTGCCGCTTCACCCAGTCATCGATCAGCCGCTTCTCGTAGCGCAGCGGATCGCTGTCGCTGCGCAGCCCGAGGGTGTGCAGGTAGCCGGTATCGGTCAGCTTGGCCTCGCCCTCGTCGACGATGCGGCCGCTGGCGTCCTTCAGCGTGTACTGCAGGGTGATGCGCGGCGGATAGATGTCGCGCATCACGCGTATGTCATTGGCGCGCGGGCCATGCCACGGTTCGTAGTCGCCCGCGCGCTTGATGTCGACCAGGGTGATGTCCAACGTCTGCCCGGCCTGCAGCGGCTTGGCGGCGCTGGTCTGCAGGTAGCGCGCCAGCTGCTGCACCCAGTCGCCGCGTTCGGCCTCGAAGCGGTTGTGGCTCTGGCGGATCTCGGTGAATGTCGCCGGATCGTTCCACTGCACGTTGACCGGGCCGTCGGCCTGCAGCGTGCGCGGCGCATCCGGGCTGGTGACGGTGCGCGGCGCGGCGTTCGCAGCACCCGCGGTAAGGGCCGCGGCCAGCAGCAGGGTGGCGGACAGAGAGCGGTTCATGGCGGTCTCCTGCGTCCCCGGAATGGGGGCGGATGTTGATCTCGCATCGAGTGTGATCCTGCCGGCGGGGCCCAGCAATGGCCGAATGCGTCAACAGCGTCGGCGGTTGTCGCCAATTCATGGTCGTCAACCATGACTGACGGCGCTTGACGCTGTGAATACGTCCTTTGGAAGATGCTGTGCCTCCATCCGGTACGCCCCAGACGCCCTTGTCCACACTGCCGCCCCTCGCGGAGCGCCCGCCCTTGATGGTTCCGGCGCCCGAACCCGACCTGCATCGCGGTGTGCTTGAACGCATCAACGCCGGCTTTTGTGTGATCCAGGTCATGTTCGACGCCGATCGCGCAGTGGATTACCGCTTCCTTGAGGTGAATGACGCTTTCGAGCGCCACACCGGTCTCAAGGACGCCCGCGGCAAGTGCATGAGCGCACTGGAACCGAACCACGAGAGCGACTGGTACCGCATCTACGGCGAGGTGGCGCGCAGCGGACGGCCGGCGCAGTTCGAGATGGAAGCACGGGCGCTGGGGCGCTCGTTCGCGGTGGACGCGGTCCGTGTGGGCCGCCCCGGCGAGGACAAGGTCGGCATCCTGTTCTTCGACATCACCGCACGCAAGCAGATGGAGCTGGAGCTGGGCGAGAGCGAGGCCCGGTTCAGCGCGTTGGCCGATGGCCTGCCGATGCCGGTCTGGGTGCTGGATGAGCGCGGACATGCGCGCTTCGTCAACAGCGCCTTCAGTGAGTTCTTTGGTGGCGACGAGACGCGTGTGCCGGAGGATGTCTGGCGCGGCCTGGTGCATCCGGATGATGCGTCGGTGTTCGAGTACGAACTGCAGGAAGCGTTGAAGGCGCAACGCTCCATGCATGCCCTCGTCCGCGCACGGCGTGCGGACGGACAGTGGCGATGGCTGGAAATGAACGCGCGTCCGCGATTCTCGCGGATGGGTCGATTCATCGGCCTGGCCGGCAGCAGTCCGGACGTGACCGAGCGCCGCGAGATCGAACTGGCCCGTGAAGAGCTGCTGCAGTCCGAGCGCGCCGCACGCAGTGCCGCCGAGAACATGGCGCGCCTGAAGGATGAATTCCTGGCGACCCTGTCGCACGAACTGCGCACGCCGCTGACCACCATCCTTGGCTGGAGCGAGCTTTTGCTGCAGCGTGTCGACAACACCAGCCCGCTGTACAAGGGGCTGGGCGTGATCGCCAACAGCGCCGGTGCACAGAAGCGGCTGATCTCGGACATGCTCGACCTCAGCAGCATGCTGCTGGGCAAGGTGCAGCTGGAAGTGGAAGTACTGGACCTGCGCGAACTGCTGGGCGAGGCGATCGGCGCGCAGGAGCTGGTGGCCGAGGGTAAGGCACTGGACGTGCAGTTGCGGCTGCCTGAGCAGCCCAGCCTGGTGCTGGGGGATGCGACGCGGTTGCAGCAGGTGTTCTGGAACCTGTTGTCGAACGCCATCAAGTTCACGCCGGCCGAGGGCCGCATCGAGATGCAGCTGCGGGCCGACGGCAAGCACTGGGAGATCACCGTGCGCGATACCGGTGATGGTATTGCTCCGGAGTTCCTCAATCATCTGTTCAGCCGCTTCCGGCAGGCCGACGGCACCACCACCCGCCGCCATGGTGGGCTCGGCCTGGGCCTGGCGATCGTGCAGCAGCTGGTCGAGCTTCACGGCGGCACGGTCACTGCGGCCAGCGAAGGCCATGGCCACGGTGCCACGTTCACCGTACGCCTGCCGCAGCATCTGCCCGATGCCGAGCGGCGGCCGCTGCGCGAGGTGATCAGCGGGCCGATTCTGGAGCCGGTGGTCGTCGAGCCCTATCCGCTGCGGGGCATGCACGTACTGGCCGTGGAAGACCAGCCGGAAGTGCTGGAGTACCTGCGGCGCATGCTGGAAGAGCAGGGCGCGACGGTGTCAGCTGCCAGTTCGGCCGGCGAAGCGTTGGCGCTGCTGGCCGATGCCGGCCACCTGCAGTACCACGTGATGCTGACCGACATCGGCATGCCGGGTATGGACGGTTATGGGTTGGTGCGCACCCTGCGCGAAGACATGGGCGTGGATGCGGCGACCCTGCCGGCGGTGGCCGTGACCGCGCTGGCGCGTGCGGATGACCGTCGGCGCGCGCTGGCCTCGGGCTTCCAGGAGCATGTGGCCAAGCCGTACTCGGTGGCCCAGCTGGTGGCTGCGGTGCGCAAGGTGCAGGTGCCGCGCGCCGACAGCGCGCTGCACTGAGCATTCACGGTGGATCGGCGACGCTGCATGCAGGAGGTTCTCCGATGTCCCGTATTGCTCCACGCATCCATACCGACCCGGCCCAGATCGCGCGCCTGGAGGCCCTGCTGCCGCAGCTCGACGGCGAAACGCAGGTCGAACTGACTCTGCTCGATGGCCGCCGCCTGCTGGGCACGGTCGCCGTGCGCCCAACGGTGCAGCAGTACCGCAACGACGCCGGCGATGAAGGCAGCAACGGCCAGCTGCGCCTGGACGACTACGACACGCCGGTGCAGCAGCATCACGTCTGGCTCGACGAGATCGCCAGCATCCGCCAGCTGCCACCCAGAACGACATGATCCGGCAGGGGGCCGGGCTCACGCCCGGCTGCGGTCCGCACGCCCGGGCCTCGGCTCGGGCGCGACTGGCACGTCAGTGCTCGAACACCGTCGGGGTTGCCTCGAACCGCCGGGCATAGGCGCGCTCCTCCGCCACCCGCGCCACCTCGTCGTCGGCCAGGTCCGGTGCGCCGTATACCGCGTATGCCACGCTGCCATCGGCGCCGTGGCCGACCTGGTGCAGCCGGTAGCGTGAATGTCCACCGCCGGTGTCCTCGGGGTAGTGAACGGGAGGATGGCTGCCTTCCAGGTCCATTTCGCTGTTGTCGACCACGCCACCGACGAACAAGGCACGCATGCGGATTCTCCTGCTGGAAGTCTCGGGGGACCTCTACCCTGAAGGGTCCGATGTTGCTGGGGCATCAATGCCCCGTTGAAGTTTCGCAAAGTGGCCTGCCGGGCCGGACCGCGCGAGCCGGTACAATGGACGGCCCTCACGCTTCAAGTAACCGCGCCGATGGCCGCCAGCGACGACGCCCCCCTGCAGACCCTGTTCCTGCCGTTCTCCCAGGGCGCGCTGCGCTGGCCGGATGGGCCGGTTGCGTTCCTGCGTGCCCGCGACGGCTGGCCACTGCGTGAGCAGGCCGGCGGGCGCGAGGTGCACTGCGAGCAGAGTTTTGCGCCGTTCGCGCAGCCCCTGCAGCAGGCCGCCGGCTGGACCGTCAGCGGCCAGCTTGACGATGTCGCGGGCCGGGGCCGCTACCCGCTGGTGCTGGTGCTGCCGCCGCGCCAGCGCGAGGAGGCCCGCGCGCTGTTCGCCCGTGCCCTGGCATTGGCCGCAGAAGGGGGCCGCATCGTCGCCTGCCAGTCCAACAACGAGGGCGCGCGCTCCGGCGAAGGCGACCTCAAGCAGCTGGCCGGCCTCGGCGGCAGCCTGACCAAGAACCATTGCCGGGTGTACTGGACCGCGCCACTGCAGGGTCAGTACGATGCTGACCTGGCCAAGCGCTGGAGCGCGCTGGATGCGGTGCGGCCGATCGTGGGTGGCCGCTTCCTCAGCCGCCCGGGCGTGTTCGCCTGGGACCGCATCGACCCGGCTTCGGCGCTGCTGGCCGAGCACCTGCCGGCCGATCTGGCCGGACGCGCGGCCGACCTCGGGGCCGGCTACGGCTACCTGTCGCGAGAGCTGCTGGAGCGTTGCCCGAAGATCACCGCGCTGGATCTGTACGAAGCCGAGCAGCGGGCCCTGGCACTGGCCGAGCTGAATCTTGCACCACCGCCGCGCCCGCTGCCGCTGCGCTTCCTGTGGCGGGACGTCACCGCCGGCATCGAGCCGGGGTACGACGTCATCATCAGCAATCCGCCGTTCCATACCCCGTCGCGCGCGGACCGGCCGGATATCGGCCAGCGCTTCATCGCCGTGGCGGCGCAGGCGCTGCGCCCGGGTGGTCGCCTGTATGTGGTGGCCAACCGCCACCTGCCGTACGAACACACGCTCAACGACAGCTTCGGCGCGGTGCGCGTGGTCGCCGAGCGTGACGGGTTCAAGCTGGTCGAAGCGGTAAAGGGGAAGGGCCGATGAAGCTGGTCAAGCACATCGCCAACCTGGGCTATGGCAGCCGCAAGCAGGTGCAGTGGATGTTCCGCGAAGGCCGTATCACCGACGCCGACGGCGAGGTGCTGTATGCCGACGACCAGGTGCCGCACGAGGCCGTGCGGGTCGACGGCGAGCCGCTGGATCCGCCGCCGGGGCTTTCGATCGCGCTGCACAAGCCGGCCGGCTACACCTGCTCGACCAAGGACACCGGCCGCCTGATCTACGATCTGCTGCCGCCGCGTTTCCGCGACCGCGACCCGGTGCTGTCCACGGTCGGCCGGCTGGACCGCGACACCAGCGGCCTGCTGCTGCTGACCGACGATGGCGGCCTGCTGCACCGGATCATCTCGCCGAAGTCGAAACTGCCCAAGGTCTACGAGGTGGAGCTGGCCCAAGACCTGCGCGGCGACGAAGTGGCCCTGTTCGCCAGCGGCACGCTGATGCTGGAGTCGGAGAAGACCGCCCTGCTGCCGGCTGAACTGGAGGTGCTGGGTCCACGCAAGGCGCGCCTGGTACTGCATGAAGGCCGCTACCATCAGGTGCGCCGCATGTTCGCCGCTACCGGCAACCATGTGCAGGCACTGCACCGCAGCCGCGTCGGTGGCCTGGACCTGGAGGGGCTGGCCGAGGGGCAATGGCGGCTGCTGACCTCCACCGACCTGGATACGCTGTTCGCTCCATGACTGTCATCGCTGCGCTGCCGTTTCTTCCCGACGCCGTCATCTTCGACATGGACGGCCTGATGATCGACAGCGAGCGGGTGTCCATCGCCTGCTGGAGTGAGGCTGCCGAAGCGTTCGGCCTGCCGCTGGATGCATCCTTCTTCGTGCGCATGGTCGGCCTTGGCGATCGCGACAGCCAATCGCTGCTGCGCCAGCAGGGCGTGGAGGACAGTGTGATCGAGGCGATGGCGCTGCGCTGCCATGATCTGTATGAGCAACGCACGCAGACCGGCCTGCCTCTGCGGCCGGGCATCCTGGAGCTGCTGGAACTGCTGAAGGCGCATGCGATTCCGCGTGCGGTGGCGACCACCACGCGTCAGCCGCGGGCCAACCGCAAGCTGGGCGCTGCCGGTCTGCTGCCGTACTTCGATGCAGTGATCACCAGTGGCGACGTGGCGCGGCCGAAGCCGGCGCCGGACATCTACCTGCTGGCCGCACAGCGGCTGGGGCAGGCGCCGGAGCGCTGCCTGGCGCTGGAGGACTCACCTGCGGGGACCCGTGCGGCGTTGGCCGCAGGCATGACCGTGATCCAGGTGCCGGACCTGGTGCATCCCGATGAGGAACTGCGCGCGCTCGGCCATCGCATCGTCGGCTCGCTGCGCGACGCGCACGCCCTGCTGCTGCCGCTGCTGCCGCGCTTGGCGTAGGCGCGCGCTGCCTTTGCGCCGGGCATGGCCCGGCGCTACCAGAGGCGGTGCTGCCGACTACGCGGTAGCGCCGGGGCATGCCCGGCGACCGTGCAGGCCAATGGCCGGCGATCAGACCCGGCCGAACACCAGGGCCGCGTTGGTGCCGCCGAAGCCGAAACTGTTGGACATCACCGTGTCCAGCACCTGTGCGCGGCTTTCGCGCAGGATCGGGAAGCCTTCCACCGCCGGGTCCAGCTCGCTGATGTTGGCCGAGCCGGCAACAAAGCCATCGCGCATCATCAGCAGGCAGTAGATGGCTTCGTGCACGCTGGCCGCGCCCAGCGAATGGCCGGACAGCGCCTTGGTCGAGGACAGCGGCGGCACGGCCTCGCCGAACACCTCGCGGATCGCGTTGAGTTCGGTGACATCGCCCAGCGGGGTCGAGGTACCGTGCGTGTTGAGGTAGTCCAGCGGGCGGTCCACGTTCTGCAGTGCCATCTTCATGCAGCGCACCGCGCCCTCGCCGGACGGTGCCACCATGTCCGCACCATCGGATGTCACGCCATAACCGATCAGCTCGGCATAAATGCGTGCGCCGCGCGCAACCGCATGATCGTAGTCTTCCAGCACCAGCATGCCGCCACCACCGGCGATGACGAAGCCGTCGCGGTCCTTGTCGTAGGGGCGCGACGCGTTGGCCGGGGTGTCGTTGAAACTGGTCGACAGCGCGCCCATCGCATCGAACATCACGCTCATCGACCAGTGCAGGTCTTCACCACCGCCGGCGAACATGATGTCCTGCGCGCCGTGCCGGATCATGTCCGCGGCGGCGCCGATGCAGTGCGCCGACGTCGCGCAGGCCGCCGACAGCGAGTAGCTCACGCCCTTGATCTGGAACGCGGTGGCCAGGCACGCCGACACGGTGGAGCACATCGTGCGCGGCACCATGTACGGGCCGACCTTGCGCACGCCACGTGCACGCAGCAGATCGACCGCGCCGATCTGCCACTCGCTGGAGCCGCCGCCGGAGCCGGCGATCAGGCCGGTGCGCAGGCCACTGACCTGCGCCTCGTCCAGCCCGGCATCGGCGATGGCATCGCGCATGGCGATGTAGGCGAACGCTGCTGCATCGCTCATGAAGCGCTTCTGCTTGCGGTCGATCAGGGCGTCCAGGTCGAGGTCGACACGGCCGCCGATCTGGCTGCGCAGGCCCGCTTCGGCGTGGTCGGCCAATGCGGTGATGCCGGCACGCCCCTCGCGCAGTGCGGAAGAGACGGTATCCAGATCATTGCCGAGGCAGGACGTGATGCCCATGCCGGTGATGACGACACGACGCATCAGAAGCTCCCGGTTTCAGTGAACAGGCCCACGCGCAGGTCGCGAGCGTTGTAGATCTCGCGATCGTCCACATACATGCGGGCGTCGGACTGGGCCATCACCAGCTTGCGGTTGATGACGCGCGTGATGTCGATCTCGTAGCGCACGCGCTTGGCGTCCGGCAGTACCTGGCCGGTGAACTTGACCTCGCCGCAGCCCAGGGCGCGGCCCTTGCCGGGAGCACCCAGCCAGGTCAGGTAGAAGCCGGTCAGCTGCCACATCGCATCCAGGCCCAGGCAGCCGGGCATCACCGGGTCGCCGATGAAGTGGCAGCCGAAGAACCACAGGTCCGGGCGGATATCCAGTTCGGCGCGTACCATGCCCTTGCCATGCGGGCCGCCGTCCTCGCGGATGTCGGTGATGCGGTCGAACATCAGCATCGGGTCGTTGGGCAGACGGCCGGCGGCGGCGCCGAACAGTTCACCGCGTGCGCTGGCCAGCAGCTGGTCGCGGTTGAACGCGTGGAGACGAGTCATGAAACGCAATCCTGGAAGCGACGAACAGGGATACAAGTGCTCGAGAATGCCCTTGGAAGCGCTGCCGATCAAACATTTCAACCGTACGCAACCGTAGTGTTTTCAATGGAATACGCGCATCCTGTTGATGTGCAACGACCATACCTCGGCGTGTGGCCCACCCACGCCGAACCCGCCCCGTACACCTGACATGACCCGACTGCGCAAGATCATCCACGTCGACATGGACGCCTTCTACGCGTCGGTGGAGCAGCGCGACGATCCCTCACTGCGCGGCAGGCCGGTGGTGGTAGCGTGGCGCGGTGCGCGCTCGGTGGTATGCGCGGCGTCCTACGAAGCGCGCGTGTTCGGCGTGCGTTCGGCGATGCCGGCGATGCGTGCCGAGCGCCTGTGCCCGGACGCGATCTTCGTGCCGCCGGACTTCGCGCGTTACAAGGCCGTGTCGCGCCAGGTGCGCGAGATTTTCCTGCGCCATACCGACCTGGTCGAGCCGCTGTCGCTGGATGAGGCCTATCTGGACGTGACCGAGCCGAAAAGTGGCATCGAGCTGGCAACCGAGATCGCACGCACGATCCGCGCACAGATCCGCGACGAGACCCAGCTGACCGCTTCAGCGGGCATCGCGCCGAACAAGTTCCTGGCCAAGATCGCCTCGGACTGGCGCAAGCCCGACGGCCAGTTCGTTATTCCACCGCAACGGGTGGACGCATTCCTGGCGCCGCTGCCGGTCAGCCGCGTGCCCGGCGTGGGCAAGGTGATGGAAGGCAAACTGACGGCGCGCGGCATCATCACCTGCGGTGACCTGCGGCAATGGGCGCTGGCGGATCTGGAGGACGCGTTCGGCAGCTTCGGCCGCAGCCTCTACAACCGTGCACGCGGCGTCGATGAACGGCCGGTGGAGCCGGACCAGCCGGTGCAGTCGATCTCTTCCGAGGACACCTTTGCCGAGGACCTGCTGCTTGAAGACCTGGGCGAGGCCATTGTGCAGCTGGCAGAGAAAACCTGGAACGCCACGCGCCGGACGGAACGCGTGGGCCACACCGTGGTGCTGAAGCTGAAGACGGCGCAGTTCCGCATCCTTACCCGCAGCTTCACCCCGGACCGCCCGCCGGAATCGATGGAGGAGCTGCGCGATGCCGCGCTGGCGCTGCGCGCGCGCGTGGACCTGCCGGCCGACACGCGCTATCGCCTGGTGGGTGTCGGCCTGGGCGGTTTCCGCGACAAGGAACCGGTGGTGCAGGGGGAGCTGTTCGAGCAGGCGTCGAACGATCCGCACCGCCCCTGACCGCGGTCCTGCCTCACGGCCACTGCATTTCGCCCTTGGCCACCTTCGCGCTCAGCTGCAGCGACTCCACGCCCTCCAGCCGCGGGTAACGCGCCTGCATCGCCTTCACCAGCGCCTGGCTGTCCTTCGCTTTGGCCGCTTCCGCATCGAACGCACGGATGTACCCGGCGGTGAAGCGCAGTGCGCTGGCGTCCAGCGCCGCCCCTTGCGCGTAATGGCCCGGTACCACCACCTGCGGCTTCAGTGCCTGCAGTCGCTGCAGGGTCTGCAGCCAGTCGGCATGCGACTTCGGGGTCTGCGTGTCGGCCATCCACACATGCTCGCCGGCGACCACGGGGATGCCACCGACGATCGCGCGCAGTGAAGGCACCCACAGCACGCTGCGGTCCGGCGTAGGGCCATCGAGTCCGATCAAGGGCAGGCGCTGCCCTTCCAGCAGCAGCGCGTCGCCCTCCAGCACCTGCGGCACAACGATGCGCGCCGGTGCGTCGGCCCCCATCTTCGGGCCCCAGTAGGCACGCTTGCCGGCGTGGGTCTGCTGGATGTGGGCCACGGTCTGCGCAGTGGCGACGATGCGTGCGTGCGGGAAGGCGTCCTGCAGCGTGGCCAGGCCGAAGTAGTAATCCGGATCGCCATGGCTGATGTAGATCGTGGTCAGCTGCTTGCCGCTGGCACGGATCAGCTCGACGAGCCTGCGCGCGTCGCTGGCCGCGAACTGCGCGTCGACCAGGATCGCATCGTGGCGGCCTTCGATCAGCACCGATGACACGGAGAACATCGCCTGCGGGCCAGGATGGAAGTACTGCAGGTGCAACTGTGATTTCGCCGCCGTGGCCGGCGCCGGGGCAGCCGGCGCGGCCAGCAGCGGGGCGCTGGCGAAGCTGGTGACCAGTGCAAGCGGAAGCAGCAGGGCAACGGAACGCATGCGGAACTCCTTGCGCAGCGCCGGGCCATGCCCGGCATGTAGGTCGATCAGTACGCCGCAGTGATGATCTGCTTCGGGTAGGCATGCGCCTCCAGTTCCGCCACGAAGGCAGCGCCATAGTCGGCGTAGCTGATGCGGCTGTGGCCGCTGGCGTCGGCGAGGAAGGCCTTGGCCTGCACGCGGTACTGGCCACGCTCTTCGCCCGGTCCGATTTCCGCGGCCGGCGAGAAGAACGTCCAGTCGAGGTCGTCTACCGCCTGCAGGCGCTTGAGTGCTTCGCGGTGGGCCAGGGCATAAGGCTTGTACGCCTCCGGGAAGTCCGGCGTATCGACCAGCTGGACACCCGGTGCCACTTCCAGGCTGCCGGCACCGCCGACCACGACCAGGCGCGGCACCCCGGCCTTGCGTGCCGCGGCTGCCAGCTGTCCGGCCACTTCGCCGACGCGGCTGATGTCATCGCCCGGACGTGGCCCGTAGGCGCTGGCCAGCACGTCGTGGCCGGCGATGGCCGCGGCCAGCGCGTCGGGATCATCCAGCGCGGCGATCACCGGATGGGCACCGGCCAGCTCCGCCGGCAGGTCCTGCGTGCTGCGCACGATCAGGGTCAATTCGTGGCCGGCGGCCAGCGCGTGGCGCGCGATCTGGCGGCCGATGTTGCCGGTGGCACCGACGAGGGCGATTTTCATGGCGAACTCCATAAGCAAGGGGAGGGGAAGACGACGGGGCCACTGTAGGACGCTGTAATTGTCCGAAAAACAGCGTATAACGCGCTTGTTTGTTGCATGGATCGAGCAGATGGATCGACTGACCGCCATGACCGTATTCATCGAGGTGGCCGAGCGCGGCAGCCTCACGGCCGCCGCTGAGGTGCTGGACATGTCGCGGGCGATGGTCACCCGTTACCTCGCCGAGGTGGAGGCCTGGCTGGGGGCGCGCCTGCTGCACCGGACCACGCGCCGGGTCAGCCTGACCGGCCCGGGGGAGGCGGCGCTGGCGCGCTTCCGGCAGATGCTGGAGATCGGCGAGGCGCTGCAGGGCGAACTGGCCAGCGACG
Organism: Stenotrophomonas sp. STEN009; assembly: GCF_056760395.1. Classification (NCBI taxonomy): domain Bacteria; kingdom Pseudomonadati; phylum Pseudomonadota; class Gammaproteobacteria; order Lysobacterales; family Lysobacteraceae; genus Stenotrophomonas; species Stenotrophomonas sp. STEN009. The sequence continues at coordinate 86,046 of NZ_JBRRES010000004.1, forward strand.
ATCCCGAACCGCATGGCACGCTGCGGGTGACCGCCAGCGTCTCGTTCGGGCAGAGCCATCTGGCGCGCGCCGTCGCCGACTTCGTCAAGCGTCATCCGGCGGCGCGCATCGAACTGCTGCTGGTCGATCGCACGGTGAATCTGGTCGAGGAGCGGGTGGATCTGGCGGTACGCATCGCCCGGCAGATCGACCCCAGCCTGATCGCGCGGCGGCTGGCCACATGCCGCTCGGTGCTGTGCGCCACGCCCGGTTACCTGGAGGTGCGCGGCACGCCGACCGCCCCGGAACATCTGGCCGCACACAACTGCCTGACCCATCACTACGTGGGCAAGAGCCTGTGGCACCTGCACCGCGACGGACGTTCGCAGTCGGTGGCGGTGGGCGGCAACATCAGCGCCAACGAAGCGTCATTGCTGCTGGAAGCCGTTCGCGCCAGCGCCGGCATTGCGATGCTGCCCACCTACCAGGTGGCGCCGTTGCTGCGCAGTGGCGAGCTGGTGGAACTGCTGCCGGCGTATACCCTGGACGAGCTGGGCATTCATGCGGTGTACGCATCGCGTCGCCAGCAGTCGGCGATCATGCGGCGGTTCCTCGACTTCCTGGGCGAGTGTTTCGCCAGCCCGGCCTTCCAGGATCTGGACTGGCGACCGGCGCGTGTGGAACCTGCATGACATCCCGGTGCGATGCGCACACGGCATACAATGAGCGGCCCCACGTCGTACAGGTGCGTTGCGTGTCGTATCCCTACCCGCTGGTCGTATTCGACCTCGATGGCACGCTGGTCGACAGCGCCGCCGATATCGCCGAAGCCCTGAACCGCACGCTGGAGGACATCGGCCTGGCCCGTGTGCCGGAAGCCACCGTGCTGGGCTGGATTGGCGACGGTGTCCGCCGGTTGGTCGAGCAGGCCGTGCATGCCGCAGGGCGGCAGGTCGATCTGGCCGAGGTCATGCCGGTGTTCATGGTGCATTACCGTGAGTGCCTGCTGCGCAGCCCACGCCTGTTCGACGGTGTGGCCGAAGCACTGGCGCAGCTGCGGGAACGTGCTGTGCCGCTGGCCATCTGCACCAACAAGCCTGCAGCGCTGGTGCCGCCGCTGCTGCAGCATCTGGGCATCGGCGATGCGTTCGCGCTGGTGCTGGGCGGCGATTCGCTGCCACAGCGCAAGCCCAGCGGTGAACCACTGCGGCACATCGCGGCACACTTCGGCTTGCCGGTGAATGCATGCCTGATGGTGGGTGATTCGTTGACCGACTACCGCGCGGCGGAAGACGCGGGAATGCCGATCGCGCTGGTGCGCTACGGCTACCCGCGTGGCCTGGACCTGGCCACCGCAGCTGCGGTGGCGGTGATCGACGATCTGCGCGAACTGCCGGGCCTGGCCGCGCGCATCCCGGTATAGCGCCGGGCCTGCGCCCGGCGCGCCTGCTCATTTCGGCTGGTAGCGCACGCTCAGCTGATACTCGCGGCCCGGCTGGTTGAACCACGCCACGGTCTCGTACCTGCGGTCGAACACATTGGTTGCCCGGGCCAGCAGCGACCACGATGGCGTGAGCGCGTACTCGGCGCGCAGATCCAACGTGCCATAGCCGCCGACCTTCACCGTGTTGGCGGCATCGTCATAGCGCTTGCCCGCACCCTGTACGGTCAGGCCGGCACGGAATGCGCCGAAGCGGCGATCCACATCCAGCCGTGCCGTCTGCTGTGCACGGCGCGGCAGCCAGTTGTCGAACTGGCTGCTGCCGTTCGTGCGGTTGCGCGGGTCGGTGTAGCTCAGCTGTGCAGCGATGTCGAAGCCGGCCAGCACGACGCCGCCGGTCAGTTCGGCACCGCGGATGCGCGCCTTCTCCACCTGCTGCATCCTGAAGGTGGCTGCATCGTAGGTGATCAGGTCATCGATGCGGGTCTCGTACACATCCAGGCCCCAGCGCCAGCCCTGGCCCTGCTGCGAAATGCCCAGGTTGGCGCTCTTCGACTTCTCAGGATGCAGCGTCGGCACGCCGCTCCACGGGTCATACAGGTCGCTGAAGGTGGGTGCCTTGAAGGCCGTGCCGTAGCTGGCGTTGATGCGCAGGCCGTGATCCAGCTCCATCGCCCAGCCGATGCTGCCGGTGGCATGGTTGCCGAACTGCTCGTTGTCGTCGTTGCGCGCGCTGGCCTGCAACTGGTGCCGGCCGAAGCGCCCCTGGTACTGCACGAACACACCGGTGTTGCGACGGCTGTCGACACGATAGCCGGCACTGCTGCCGTCCAGGTTGTCCTCACTCCAGTCCACACCGGCACTCAGCAGCTGGCCTTCGGCCACGCCGAAGTCGCCCTGCAGCGACGCGCTGTCACGATGCGTCTGCGCGCTGCCATGCACGCCGTCCGCGCCGACGTTGTCCGATTCGTTGTCACTGCGACCGACGTTGGCGGTCAGCACCAGCCGTTCGGCCGGCGTGTAGCGGACCTTGCCGGACAGTACCTGCTGGCGCGTCTCGGAGTAGTTGTAGTAGCCGTCGTAGTGGTTCTGGCCGTCGGCGCGCAGCGCGCTGCCCTCCACCGTCCACTGCTCGTTGAAGTTGTAGCCGCCGCGCAGGCTCTTGGAGAGATTGCGGTAGCCGTCGCGGTCGGGTTCGTCGGCGAAGCAGCCGGTGAACAGCGTGGCCGAGCCCCGGCAGGCATCGATGCCATCGGAATGCTGGTAGGCGATGTCGGCGCCGAACCAGCCGCGTTCGCTGCTGCCACCGATGCCGCCGCTGGCCTCACGCAGGCCATTGCTGCCACCGCCCAGCTGCAGATATGGCGCGAAGTCGCCCTGGTTGCGGCGGGTGAAGATCTGGATCACACCGCCGATGGCGTCGGCGCCATACAGGCTGGACTGCGGGCCGCGCACGATCTCCACGCGTTCGATCTGCGCCAGCGGCAGGTCCTGGATCATCGCCAGGCCGAGATCGGCGCTGTTGATGCGCACGCCGTCGACCAGCACCACCGTGTGGCCGGAGTTGGTGCCGCGCAGGAACAGCGAGCTCTGCTTGCCCAGGCCGCCGGCGTTGGTGAGGTTGATGCCGGCGCGGCCACGCAGCAGGTCCTGCAGCGAAGTGGCCTGGCTGGACTCGATCTGCGTCCGGTCGATCACCTGCGCAGGCGCGATGCTGTCCTGCAGGGCGATGGGGGTGCGGGTGGCCGTGACCAGGATGGGATCGAGCGCGCGGGCGCCATCATCGGCCTGGGCCAACGCGGGCAGGGCGGCCAATACGGCCAGGGAAAGCAATCGGGACTGCAGCTTCATCGGGGGACTCCAGGTGCCACGCACGCCCGCGTGGCGAAGGGGAGGAGCCGCGGAGGCAGGCAAGCGCCGATGCCGCAGGCAGTGCTGCGGACATCCAGCGCCATGCCCACCGCATCGCGACCTGAGGCTTCCGGGCCGGTCTCCGGGCTTGCCGCCAGGCGGCGCGAGGCCACCGTCCAGGCGCCTTCCCATGCTGTTGGCACAGTGGCGGTACTGCCTGGAACTGACGTGCTTACCGTTGCGGGGGCAGCGCCGGCATGGCGTGGGTTCACGCGTCACCGGCTTCCCGTTTCAACCTGCCGGCCATGCCGCAGGTCACCTGGAAGTGCGCGCAGTCTACGGCATCGGCATGCCCGGTGCGGCGCATATGCGGCAATGTCTGTGGAGCTGATGATCCCCAGCCACTAGAATTGCTGCTTGATCCCGTGGTGCCGTTGCCGATGTCCGCCCGTTTTCCGCTGTCCCCGCGTTGCCTGCACAGGATGCATGCATGATCCTCGACCTGGTCCGCCACGCTGGCAACGGTCGCGACGAGTACCTCGATGGCCGCAGCGATCCACCGCAGCTGGCCCGCCTGCCACAGGAACTGGTGGAGGCCTACGCCACGCAGCCCTGGGAGCGGGTGATCAGCTCGCCCCGCCTGCGGTCACTGCACACAGCGATGGCGCTGGCCACCCCGCGCGGGCTGGACGTGGATGCGGACGAGGAGTGGGAAGAACTCGACTTCGGCGACTGGGACGGGCAGGCACTGTTCGACCTGCCGGAGCAGGCGTTGGCGGCATTCCATGCCGATCCGCATGCGTATCCGCCGCCCAACGGCGAAAGCTGGGGGCACTTCGAGCGGCGCATCGCGCGTGCGCTCGACCGCCTGCTCGACGATGACGACCCGCTGCCGACCGTCGTGGTCAGCCACGGTGGCCCGCTGCGCATGGTGCTGTCACAGGTCTGCGGCCTGCCGATGTCGCTGTGCTGGGCGCTGCGCATCGACCACGGTACGCGCCTGCGGGTCAGGCTGGAGCGTGGCGAGGCAGGCCTGGTGGGCGAGCTGCTGGAGTTGCAGCAGCCCTGATCCGGCCGGCGCCGATCAGTCCTCGTCGGCGCTTCCGGTCACGTCTTCTTCTGCGTCGTCGTCTGCGTCGAAACGCTGCTCGTGCACCGGCCCCGAGGCCGGGCCGGCCGCCTTCAGCGGGTGCGCGGCGATGCGCGCTTCGTAGTCCTGCACCAGCGCCTCGCGCTGCGGCTCGCTCAGTTCCTGCCAATGGCAGTCCAGCAGGGCGCCTTCCAGCGAGTAGAGCAGGTTCAGGCTGGGCTTGAAGCCGGCGCGCTTGACCTTGACGAAGGCACCCACCGCGCCGACGGCGGCCAGATCGTCACGGCTGCGCAGACCGACCTGGCGCAGCCACGCCGCACTTTTCGGACCGATGTTGCGCAGCTTCGGCGCACTCATCCCAACGCCTCGACGAAGACGCGCGCGATGGCTTCCAGTCCGGCCTGGTCATCGGCATCGAAGCGACCGGTCTTCGGGCTGTCGATGTCGAAGACTCCGATCAGTTCATCGCCGCGCAGCAGCGGAACGACCAGTTCCGAGCGGGAGGCCGAGTCGCAGGCGATGTGGCCCGGAAAGGCATCGACATCGTCGACGCGCTGGGTCACGCGCTGGCGGGCCGCGGCACCACACACGCCCTTGTCCAGCGGAATGCGCACGCAGGCCGGCAGCCCCTGGAACGGGCCGACCACCAGCTCCTGGCCATCGTAGAGATAGAAACCCACCCAGTTCAGGTCGGGCAGGGCGTGGAAGACCAGCGCCGAGAGATTGGCCGCGTTGGCGATGCGGTCGGACTCTCCATGGACTAGGCCACGGGCCTGTTCAAGCAACTGGGCGTATTGTTCCGGCTTGCTGCCGGTAAGCGAGGCATTGGCGAACATGACCGCAGTCTAGCAAGCGTGCCGGGCCAGCGATAATGCACGCTCTGTTGCCCCGCTGGAGCCTCTGATGCCGTTGCCCGCTGCCCTGCCATCCGCGCTGTTCGTCACCGGCACCGATACCGAGATCGGCAAGACGGCGGCCAGCACCGCGCTGCTGCACGCCCTGCGCCGGCGTGGCCTGCGAGCGGTCGGAATGAAGCCTGTGGCCAGTGGCAGCCAGGATCTGGGGCAGGGCCTGCGCAACGAGGATGCGCTGGCGCTGCAGGCGGCCAGTCGGCCGGTGCCGGACTACGTCGACGTGAATCCCTATGCCCTGCGGCAGCCGATCGCTCCCGAACTGGCGGCGGCCGAGGACGGGGTGGACATCGCCCTGGCACCGATCGTCGCCGCGTTCGAGCGCCTGCGTGCCACCGCCGACGTGGTGGTGGTGGAAGGCGTAGGGGGATGGCTGGCGCCGGTCTCCGTCCACCTGGACCAGCTCGACATCGTGCGGGCACTGCGTCTGCCGGTCGTGCTGGTGGTCGGCCTGCGGCTGGGCTGCGTCAACCACGCGAGATTGACCGCGCACTCCTTGCAGGCCAGCGGCGTGGAGTGCCTGGGCTGGATCGGCAATCACATCGATCCGGCCATGCAGCGCCAGGACGAGAACGTGGCCACGCTGGTGCAGCGGTTGCCGATGCCATGCTGGGGACGGCTGCCGCACCTGCCGGGCGCCGATGCTCAGGCCCTGGCGATGCACCTGCATGAGGGCTGAGTTCCCGTAGAGCGGAGCCTGCGACCCGCTGCGATCAACCGGCCGCGAGCTCCCGCGCGAGGGCGCCCAGGCGCTCCACGGCAGCGATGAAACGTGCGTCGAAGGTCTGGCAGCACGACAGCCGCAGGCAGTGCCGGTAGCGCGGACCGCGCGAATACACCTGGCCGGGCATGAACACGATGCCCTCTTCCAGCGCCCGCTCGAACAGTGCGCGGGTGTCCACGCCCGGCAGTTCCAGCCACAGCAGGAAGCCACCCTGTGGTTCCGTGGCGCGTGTGCCAGGCGGGAAATGCTCGGCCACGAGCTGGCGCAGCCGTCCCACCTGCTCGCGATACAGGCGCCGCATGCGGTGCAGGTGATGTTCGTATCCGCTCCCTTCCAGGTACGCGGCCACGGCATCACCCAGCAGCTGCGGCTCGCCGCCCGTGGACTGGAACTTCAGCAGGGCGATGCGTTCAGCGAAGCGCCCGCCGTCGAGCCAGCCGATGCGATAGTCCGGGGCCAGCGTCTTCGAGAAACCGCCGACCACCATCACCCAGCCGTCGCGGTCAAAGGCCTTCAGCAGCGGCGCAGGTGGCTCGCAGAACTGCAGTTCCGCGTACACGGCATCCTCGATCAGCGGCAGCTGCCGCGCGTTGACCAGCTCGGCAAGACGCTGCTTGGCCGCCACCGGCATGGTGCAGCCCAATGGATTGTGCACGGTCGGCATCAGCACCAGCGCGGCCAGCGGTGTGTGCTCCAGCATCGCCTCCAACGCATCGACGTCCAGGCCCTGTTGCGGATGCGTCGGCAGTTCGATGGCCTGCAGGCCCAGGTTGGCCAGCAGCGGATACAGGTTGAAGTACGACGGTGCTTCGATACCCACTGAATCGCCGGGCTGGGTCACCGCACGCAGTGCCAGCTGCAGCGCCTCCATCGCACCGTGGGTCAGCAGCAGGCGATCGCTGTGCGTGTGCAGGCCCATGCGCGGGCCGCGCCGCACGATCTGCGCCAGCAGCCGCGGCGAGCCATTGGGGCGTGCGTAGGTTTCGACCGTCTGCTGGCCGTGGCGCAATACCTGGGCGGTGTGCCGGGCCAGCTGGGCGCCAGGATAGAACTGGCGCCCGCGTGGCCCGGCGAAGGCGAGGTCGATCACCCCGGAACGGCGTTGCGCCTCCAGCACGCGTGCCATCAGCACCTGCTGCAACGGCGCGGTGGGGGCCGACGGCGCATCGCGCAGCGACCGTTGCGGCACTGACAGTCGCGGCGCCACTTCGAAACCTGCCTTTGGCCGCGGAACCACCAGGCCGGCGTCTTCCAGCTGGCGGTAGGCGGCGATCACCGTATTGAGGCTGAGCTGACGCTGTGCTGCCATCTGCCGCAGCGATGGCAGGCGGCTGCCGACCGGCAGGCGCCCTCCCTGGATGGCCTCGGCCAGCTCATCGGACAGCCGCTGGTAGCGAGGAGCGGACGCGCTGCTGCGTTGATCTGTATCCATCGGTTCCGGCCGCATCTGGTGCTGTACCCATGAGGATTCCGAGCCTAGCATGTCCTCGTCGGCAGGGCCTGATCGGTGCCCGCCGATATTTCAAGGGCGCGCGGCTGGATGGCCGCGCGCCCCTTTTTTGCATGGGGCGGCGCACCATGCAGTCAACGCATCGGCACCAGCACCGGATCCCGGCGATACAGGGCAGGGAACTGCCTGCCCAGTGCTGCCAGCTTCGGAGCGTCGTAGTAGCGGATATAGGCGGCCTGCGGATAGTTGCTCATGTAGTTCTGGTGGTAGCTCTCGGCCGGATAGAAGCGCTGGCCGCTCCCCACCTGGGTGACGATGGGCGCGCGATAGCTTCCGGCCTGGCCCAGCTGGGTGATGTAGGCACGGCTGGCCGCCTGCTGGCGGGGATCATCGACGAAGATCGCCGAGCGGTACTGGCTGCCATGGTCCGGGCCTTGCCGGTCGAGCTGGGTCGGGTCATGCACCACCGAGAAGAACACCTGCATCAGCTGGCCGTAGCTCACCTGGCGCGGGTCGTAGTCGACCTTCACCGCCTCGGCGTGGCCGGTGCGTCCGCTGCTGACACGCTCATAGCGCGCATCCGCCGCGCTGCCGCCGACGTAGCCCGAGACTGCGTTGCTCACGCCCTTGACGTGCTGGAACACGCCCTGCACGCCCCAGAAGCAGCCGCCGGCAAACACTACGCTGGCGTGCGTGCCGTCATCGCGGAATGCGGCTTCACCGGTGGGCGCAGGCAACACCTGCACCTGTGCGCTGCGCTCGAGCGGCGCGGCGATGGCACCGTGATCAACCAGCAGTACCCCGGCAATCAGTGCGGTAGCGACCAGCCCGGCAATGCCGGCGGCGATCCCCTGTTCGAACGAAATCTTCATCGTGTCCTCCCGGATCAACCGAAGGTGAAGGCGTAGGCCTGGGCGCCGGCATCGAGGAATTCGATCTCGAAGCGGTGTGGCGCGACGGCGCCGCGCTGGCGCACCAGCTGGTACAGACGGTGTTCGTCGATCACGCCGCTGCCATCGCTGCCAACGTCGCTGCCGGCGTCGGCCGCGGGCAACGGCCGACCATCCAGCCAGACGCGGAAGCGCACCGGCGTGCCGTCCTGGCGTGGCGCGAGCACCAGATGCAGATCGCGGGCATGGAACTGGAAGGCGATGCGTCCTCCGGGCTGCTGCAGCCGTGCCGCCTCGTCGTCGATGATCCAGTGGCCGGACAGGCCCCACTGGTTCAGCGCCAGCGCGGGTGGCAGCGCGTAGTCGAATGCGGTGTCCACACGTTGCCCGCCTGGCGAGGCGAACTGCTCGGCGCGCGCATGCCCCAGGTAGGTCTCCGGCGAGCGCAGGTTGCCCATGTCCGCCTGCGCGGCCACGCCCTGCAGGTCCGCTGCGGCCGGATCGGCCGGCGGTGGCAGCCGGGTCTGGCCGGCTTCGGCCAGCAGGCGGCGGATCATCTGCTCCGAACGCGCATAGTTGCCCTCGCCGAACTGATGGCCGCGGATGTTGCCCTGCGCATCGACGAAGTAGTGCGCGGGCCAGTAGCGGTTGTTGAACGCACGCCAGATCGCGTACTGGTTGTCCAGCGCGACGGGATAGTCGACCTTCAACTGCTGCACGGCCTTCATGACGTTGCGCGGGTCGCGTTCGAAGGCGAACTCGGGGGTGTGCACGCCGATCACCACCAGGCCGTGATCGCGGTAGCGCCGCTGCCACTCGTGCACGAACGGCATCGCACGCAGGCAGTTGATGCAGGAATAGGTCCAGAAGTCGATCAGAACCACCTTGCCGCGCAGCTGGGCGGCGTCCAGCGGTGGGCTGTTGAGCCAGCCGGTGGCGCCGTCCAGGGCGGGCAGCGTGCCTTCCACCGGCAGCGGTGCCTCGCTGCCTGCAGTGGCCGGGCCCATCATCATCATCGGCGGAGCAGAAGGCTGCGCGCCGGGTACCGCATCGAGCAGGCCCTGCTCGATACGCGCGGTGCTGACGGTGGACAGCCGGGTCAGCAGGCCGGTGTCCCAGCCCAGGGCAATGGCCACGACCGCCAGCAGCGCAGCGACGCCGAGCACGCGGCGGAGCAGATTGCCCAGCCCCAGCCGTGCCTGCAGGGCGCGGAACACCCGGCCGCCGATCCAGACCGCCAATGCCAGCGCGGTGACCGCACCCAGCGCGTAGGCAAGCAGCAGCGTACTGGTGCTGGCGCTGGCGCCATGCAGCGCAGCCCCGGTCAGTACCAGGCCAAGGATCGGGCCCGCGCACGGCGCCCACAGCAGGCCGGTGGCGATGCCGATCAGCAGCGACGTCCAGGCACCGCCGCGCCCGGCGGCATCGGCAGCGTCCGCGCGTGCGCTCAACCGCGCGCCGACACGCTGCAACGGCGCCAGCAGATGGTCTGCCAGTGCGGGCCACAGCAACGCCACCGCGAACAGCGCCATCAGCAGCAGGGCGATCCAGCGACCGATCTGGTTGGCCTGCGCCACCCACTGGCTGCCGACCGCCGCCAGGCTGGCGACGAGGGTGAAGGTCAGCGCCATGCCCAGCAGCAGCGGCAGGGTGCTGCGCAGGAACGGGCGGTCAGCACGCGCGAATACGAACGGCAGCACCGGCAGGATGCAGGGGCTGAGCAGGGTCAGCACACCGCCAAGATAGGCAAGCAGCAACAGCAGCATCATCGGGCTCCAGAAGCAGGGGACGATCCCACCGGCACGCGCCAGCCCGCATCGCTGTCATGCGCAGCAGGTCCGGGCTGGAAGGCCAGCGCCGCGCCGTTGATGCAGTAGCGCAGGCCGGTAGGGCGTGGGCCGTCGTTGAAGACATGGCCCAGATGGCCGCCGCAGCGGCGGCAATGCACTTCCACCCGCAGCATGCCAAAGGTGACGTCGCGGTCCTCACCGATAGCGTTGTGCAACGGTGCCCAGAAGCTGGGCCAGCCAGTACCGCTCTCGAACTTGGTGGACGAAGAGAACAGCGGCAGCGCACAGCCGGCACAGGTGAACGTGCCTTGCCGGTGTTCCTTGTTGAGCGGGCTGCTCCAGGGGCGTTCGGTCGCCTGCTGGCGCAGCACTGCGTACTGGGCGGGGGTCAGCCGCTGGCGCCAGTCAGCATCACTGCGCATGATCTCGAACTGTCGCGCAGGGCGCGTTTCTGCTGCCGCTGGCGCGGCGCGGCTGCAGGCCCCGAGACCGAGCAGGCCGGCGGTGGTGGCGATACCGCCCAGACCCAGCAGATGGCGGCGGGTGAGGGGCATGGCGGACTCCGGGAAGGGGCGACGGGGCCATGCTGCGCCTGCTCCGGTCAACGAATCCTCACGCAGGATTCAATTTTTCGTGAGGTATCGGCGGCGATCCCGCGCCACAATGCGCTCAGCCTCCCCCCTGGCCCGAGCTGCCGATGTCCCCGAAACGTGTCCTGATCGTTGAAGACGATGCCCACATCGCCGACCTGCTGCGCATGCACCTGGGCGATGAGGGGTATGAGGTCGCCCACGCCGACAGCGGTGATGGCGGGCTGCGCCTGCTCGAACAGGAAGGCCCGTGGGACGCGCTGGTGCTGGACGTGATGCTGCCCGGTGTCGATGGCCTGCAGGTCTGCCAGCGCGCACGGGCGATGGCGCGCTATGTCCCGATCATCATCATCAGTGCACGCGGCAGCGAAACCCAGCGTATCGTCGGCCTGGAACTCGGCGCCGACGATTATCTGGCCAAGCCATTCTCCATGCCGGAGCTGGTCGCGCGCGTGCGTGCCCTGCTGCGTCGCGCCGAGGCCATGGCGCAGAACGCGCGCATCGATGCCGGTGCCATCGAGCTGGGAGGACTGCAGCTGGACCCGGTCGCGCGTACTGCCGACGTGGATGGCAGGCCGCTGGAACTGACGCCGCGCGAGTTCGACCTGCTGCTGTTCTTCGCGCGCCATCCCGGCCAGGTGTTCGCGCGCATGGAACTACTCAACCAGGTCTGGGGCTACCAGCACGATGGCTATGAGCATACGGTCAATACCCACATCAACCGCCTGCGCAGCAAGATCGAAGCCGATCCGGCCAACCCACGGCGGTTGCTGACGGTCTGGGGCCGGGGCTACAAGCTGGTGGACCCGGCCGGGGCGGCGGCATGATCCGGCCGAACCTGTGGCAGAAGCTGGCCGCGGTGATCGCGGCGCTGATGCTGATGTGCTGCATGGCGCTGCTGGCGTTGCAGATGCGCTCGAACACACGGCACGAGCAGGAAGTCGTGCAGCGGCTGTCGCTGGGGCTGGCCGAGCACATCGCGCAGCGCAGTGAGCTGATGGATACCAGCGGCATGCGCGATGCGGCGGTGCGTGCGCTGTTCGGGCAACTGATGGCGGTCAACCCCAGCGTCGAGGTGTACCTGCTGGACGACCAGGGTCGCATTCTCGGCCACGACGCACCCAGCGGGCACCTGATGCGCAACCGCGTGGACGTGGCACCGCTGCGCCGTCTGCTGGCGGGCGCGCCGCTGCCGATCCTGGGCGACGATCCGCGCAGTAGCGAGGGTCGCAAGGTGTTCAGCGTGGCGCCGCTGGTGGTGCAGGGGCGGCAGGCCGGCTACGTCTACGTGGTGCTGGTGGGCGAGCACCGGCAGATGCTCGCCGACGACCTCGCCGCCAGCAACCAGTGGAACACCACTTTGTGGTCGGTGATGCTGGTGGGCAGCCTGGGCCTGCTGGCCGGCCTGGTGGCGTTCTACTGGGTGACCCGGCCGCTGCGCCGCCTGACACGTCGCATCCAGGCATTTGACATCGATGCGCCGACGCCGCTGCCGCCGCCCGGCCCGCTGCGGCCGGGTGAGCGCGATGAACTGGTCATCCTCGAACATGCACATGCGCAGATGGCGCAGCGGTTGGGTGAGCAGTGGCAGCAGCTGCGCCAGCAGGACCTGCAGCGGCGCGAGCTGGTGGCCAACATTTCGCATGATCTGCGCACGCCGCTGTCTTCACTGCATGGCTACCTTGAGACGATGGCGTTGAAGGACGCGACGCTGTCGCCGGAGGAGCGCCGGCGCTATCTCGGCATTGCCCTGGCGCAGAGTGTGAAGGTCGGGCGATTGGCGCGCGCGCTGTTCGAGCTGGCACGCCTGGAACACGGCGAGGTGCGGCTGGAGTGGGAGGTGTTCGCGCTGCCCGAGCTGCTGCAGGACGTGCTGCAGAAGTTCGAGCTGGCGGCGCAGGCGCGCGGCCAGCAGTTGCACGCGGATTTCCCGCAGGGGTTGCCGCTGGTACGTGCGGACCTGGGTCTGGTGGAGCGGGTGCTGACCAACCTGCTCGACAACGCCCTGCGCCATGCGCCGGAGGGAGGGCGGATCGAGGTGCGGCTGCGCGCGGTGGCTGACAGCGTGGAGGTGATCGTCTCTGATGACGGTCCCGGCGTTGCTGCTGCGGTGCGTGCGCAGCTGTTCCAGGCGCCTGCTGCGTTGGGGGCGCGACGGGGCGAGAACGGTGGCCTGGGGCTGCTGATCGTGCAGCGTATCGTGCAGCTGCATGGCCGCAGCATCGCGCTGCGCGACAGTGAGGCAGGGGCGACGTTCGTGTTCGAGCTGCCGCGGGCGGAGTCGGCGGCGGTGGCCTAGGCGCAGCTGGTTTCCGGGTGGCGGTGTTTGCCTCTGCGCGCAGGTATGTGCGTTTTTCCGGGTGGCGCCGGGCGGATGCCCTTGCGTGCGAATGTTCCCCGGCGCCGGCCGGTGGCCGTCACCTCCTCCTTTGCTTCGCACGCAAGGGCATCCACCCGGCGTGCAGGGGTTATCGGTGCGCAGAGGTGCGAAAATGCGCCGGGGACATTTGCCCACATGCTGCGGGCCGACGCGAGGCCTTTGCGCTCGCGATCTGCTCGGGCGAAGACGCGCATCTGCACGCAGGCGAGGAATAAAAAAAGACCCGGCAGAGGGAGGGATCTGCCGGGTCCGGATTGCATGGGGGGAGGGACCCATGCAATGAGCGAAAGCGTCGCGTCAGGGCGTGTGGCCGGTCGCGTCCGCTGTTGATTCGTTGTAGCCCTGCACCAGCTCGGACCAGGAGCGTCCAGCCAGCAGGCCAAGACCGACCACGTCCTGCTGGGCCTGCCCAAACCGCTGCAGGTTGTCCTGCCACAGCTGAGCGCCCTGCGACAGCAATCCGGCCGGATCTTCGCTTCGTGCCAGCTCGCCGAGCCAGCCGCCCGTCGCGGTCAGGTTGCGTTCCAGTGCCTTCAGCTGCACGCCGAACATGCTTTCAGCGTTCTCCAGCGCCAACCGGTTCGCGCGCGTTGCGGCGGCGGCCAGCTGGCGGGTGGCATCACTGAAGCGATCGCTGAAGGCGGCGGTCATGGGCGTCAGGAGAGGACTTGATGCATTGCAGCATACGCCGATGATGCCGCATTGCAACAAAAATCATAAAGGCGCCCAAGGCGCCTTTAGAAATCTTTAGATATCAATGAGTTGTTCAGGTGCTGGGGCCCCGGTACCGGCAGCCGGAGGTGCAGGTCTCGTGGACCGTGATCTCGCTCAGCGCCGGCAGCGCGGGCTTGAGTTCGTTCCATATCCACACCGCCAGGTTCTCGCTGGTCGGGTTTTCCAGGCCGGGGATGTCATTGAGGTAGTGGTGGTCCAGGCGTTCGTAGATCGGCTGGAAGGCCGCCTTCACGTCCCCGAAATCCATGATCCAGCCGGTCTGCGCGCCGGGTTCGCCCTCGACCTTCAGTTCCACCCGGAAGGAGTGGCCATGCAGGCGCGCGCACTTGTGCCCCGGCGGTACGTTCGGGAGGCGGTGGGCCGCCTCAAGCATGAAGACTTTGAAGATTTCCATGAGCGGATTGTACGCCGCTGCTGTCGCATCCGACCGGGATCGCGCCGGCCCTGAAGCGGAGTGACTATTTCCATCCGGATGAAGAGATGTTAGCTTCTCTTATATCCGTATGAAGAGATGTTATTGGTCGGACCCCGGCCAGTCATGGATTACTGCGGAACTTCGTCGCCCTACCACCACCCCACACATCGTCATGCCCCAGCACACCCTGCTCGTGGCGGCCCTGGCCGCCGCTCTGGCCGCGCCATTGTCCGCCGCCGCCGAAACCACCGCTGCCGCCAGTGGCGAAGCCAGTACCCTGGCCGCCGTCCGCGTCACCGGTTCCAACATCAAGCGCGCCGATACCGAGGCGTCCAATCCGGTGCAGGTAATCGGCCGCCAGCAGCTGGAACAGACCGGCAAGGCCACCGTCGCCGATGTGCTGCGCTCGATCTCCGCCAACACCGGCAATGCCAACAACGAGACCACCAACAACGGCTGGGCCTCCGGCTCGGCCAGCATCGGCCTGCGCGGCCTGTCACCGAAGAACACGCTGGTGCTGCTCAACGGCCGTCGCGTGGCGAACTACGGCTTCCCGGCCGGTGGCCTGTCCGATACCTTCGTCGACCTCAATGCCCTGCCGCTGGTTGCGGTCGAGCGCATCGAAGTGCTCAAGGATGGTGCTTCGGCTGTGTATGGTTCCGATGCCGTGGCCGGCGTGGTCAACATCATCACCCGCCAGAACTTCGAAGGTGCCGAGATCGGTGGCAGCTTCGGAGGCGCCGACCAAGGGGGCCTGCGCGAGCAGAACCTGAAGTTCGTGGGTGGCCTCGGTGATCTGGACAGCGATGGCTACAACATCCTGTTCAGTCTGCAGGGCTACAACCGCGACCGCCTGGACCAGGACGAGCGCGATCTGACCAAGAGCGGCATCTACACCGACCTGCCGGGCGGGCGCTGGAACGGCTGGTCGGCCAAGGGTGCGCGCTATCTGATCAATGGCGTGTCGGTGCCGATGCTCGACGCCAGCGGCAACTGCCCCACCGGGACCACGCGCGTCGCGAGCGCTCCGATCGACGGCCTGGCTGGCGACACCTGCGGCTTCAACCAAGCGCCGTACACCACGCTGATTCCATCCACGAAGCGCTACCAGGCCTATGCCAACGGCACCTTCCGCCTGGGCGACAACGTCGAAGCGTTCGGTGAAGTGCTGTACAGCCAGATCAAGAGCGCGGCCTGGTTCGGCAGCAGCCCGTTCTTCACCCTGGAAAGCGGCCGCTTTGCCCTGAATGCCGAGACCGGTCTGGCCGAGCCGGTGTCGTCGCAGCTGCCGGCGGGCAATCCGTACAACCCCTACGGGCGTGCCGTGCCGATCGAGTACACGTTCTTCGATCTCGGCGGCACCATCAAGACCAACCGCTCCACCGCCTATCGCGGCGTGTTCGGCCTGCGCGGCACCACCGCCAACTGGGACTGGGAAGTGGCGGCGTTCGGCGCGCGCAGCAGCGAGCGTGAGACCGTCTCGGGCGGCTTCGCCAACCGCTGGGCGCTGGCCGATGCGCTGGCCAGCGGCAGCTACAATCTGCTCGACCCGGCGGCCACCCCGCAGTCGGTGCGTGATGCGATCAACATCGCCACGCTGCGTCCGGCCGAATCGAAGCTGCAGGGTGTCGATGCGAAGATCTCGGGCAGCCTGGGCCGCACCTGGGCCGGTGACATCGGCTTTGCCGCTGGCGCCGAGTGGCGCCGCGAGAAGCTCGATTCGAACAACCCCTGGCAGATCGATGCCGGCCTGCAGGTGCGTCCGGCCATCGCCGAGGTGCACGGCGAGCGCCAGGTCAGCGCTGCGTACGCGGAAGTGAACGTGCCGCTGGCCTCGACCCTGGAACTGTCCGCCGCTGCGCGTGCCGATCACTACGATGACTTCGGCGATGCGTTCTCGCCGAAGCTCGGACTGCGCTGGCAACCGCTGGACTTCCTGCTGGTGCGCGCGTCGGCCTCGAAGGGCTTCCGTGCGCCCTCGCTGTCGGAGAACTCCAACAGCACCAGCATCTCCTACGGCAGCGTGGTCGATCCGCGCGACCCGGATGTGCCGGGCTCGCGGCAGAGCCCGACGTTCTTCACCGTGGGCAACAGTGACCTGAAGCCGGAGCGCACCAAGAGCGTGAACTTCGGCGTGGTGCTGTCACCGTGGGCGAACACCAATCTGAGTGTCGACTACTACCGTATCCAGCTCGACAACCTGGTCGGCACCAACAACACGCAGACGCTGATCAACGACAACGTTGCCGGTGCCGTGCAGCGCGATGAGCGCGGCAAGCTGCAGGCCGTCTACAACCGCTACCAGAACCTGAGCGAGCTGAAGACATCGGGCATCGACGTGGAACTGCGCCAGCGCATTCCGACGGCGCGCCTGGGAGATTTCACCCTGTCTTCGGCCTACACCCACGTCCGTGACTACCGCCGTCCGACCGTGGTCGGTGGGCCCCTGGTCGACTACGCCGGCAGCAACCTCGGCGCCACCCTGCCCAAGGACAAGGCCACCACCACGCTGGACTGGAAGTACGGCGACTTCAACGCGGCGGTGACCTGGTACTACACCAGCAGCTATCGGCAGGAAGCCAGTACCGCCGCCAAGGCCGTGCAGCAGCGTGTCGGCAGCTACAGCCAGTACGACCTGTACCTGGGGTACACCGGCATCGACAGCCTGACCCTGTACGCCAAGGTGCAGAACCTGGGTGACAAGACGCCGCCCTACGATGCGTCGTTCCCGGGCATCCGTGCGCCGTATGACTTCACCCAGTACGACCTGCGGGGTCGCTACTTCACGCTGGGCTTCGACTACCGCTTCTGATCCACCGCCGTGGCCGGTCACCTGCCGTGACGCGCCACGTTGCCCTCTGCCGTCCTGTTTCGGGGAGTCACCGTGTCCTTCCACCGCCGTGCCGTTCTTCCGTTGCTGATCGCCGCTGCCAGCGCAGTGTTCCCCGCGTTGTCCGCGCAGGCGCAGAGCGCCTATTTCTTCCCGCAGGCCAGCGAGGCCGGCGCGTTCGACAGCGCCATTCCCACGCCGGAGCAGTTCCTCGGCTATCCGATCGGCAGCCGCTACACCCGCCACGACCAGTTGGTCGCCTATTTCGAGGAACTGGCCAGGCATTCGGACAGGATCCGCGTCCAGCACATTGGACGCAGCTATGAAGGCCGCCCCCTGCTGATTGCCACCATCACCGCGGCCAGCAACCAGGCGCGGTTGGAACAGATCCGCCAGCAGCACGCGACCCTGGTCGATCCGGCACAACCGCGCAGCGCAGCCGGTGACAGCCCGGTGGTGGTCTGGCTGGGCTACAGTGTGCACGGCAATGAAACCTCCAGCGGCGAAGCGGCGATGCTCACCGCGTATTACCTGGTGGCCAATCGCAGCAATGAAACCCAGCAATGGCTGCAGCAGGCCGTAGTGCTGTTCGACCCGGCGCAGAATCCGGACGGACGCGACCGTGCCGCCAACTGGCACAACGCCTGGGCATCGGACCCGGCCTCGGCCGATCCGGCCGACAAAGAGCATGTCGAGCCGTTCCCGCAGGGCCGTACCAACCATTACTTCACCGATCTCAACCGCGACTGGCTGGCGCTGACCCAGCAGGATTCGCGGCCAAAGGTGGCCGCCTTCCACCAGTGGTACCCGAACGTGCAGATCGACTTCCACGAGATGGGCAAGGACAGCACGTACTACTTCGAGCCTTCGCCGAAGAGCATGCACAGCCCGTTGATCCCGGCTGCCTCCTACGAGTTCAACAGGACGCTGGCCACGTACCACGCACAGGCGCTGGACGCACTGGGGTCGCTGTACTACACGGGGGAGAACTTCGACAACTTCTCGCCGGTGTATGGCTCGACCTATCCGGACTTCCATGGCGCGGTCGGTGTCACCGTTGAGCAGGCCAGTTCGCGGGGACGGGTGCAGGAGTCGGTGAACGGGCTGCTGACCTTCCCGTTCACCATCCGCAACCAGGTCGCCACCGGCCTGGGCACGGTGCGCGGTGCGGTGGCCGAGCGCAGTGGCCTGTTCGACCTGCAGAAGACCTTCTTCCAGAGCGCATTGAAGCAGGCCGCGCAGCAGCCGCAGAAGACCTTCGTGTTCGGCGACGCGCATGATCCGGCGTTGACCCGGCGCCTGCTTGAACTGCTGCTCCTGCACCGGATCGAGGTACGCGCGCTGGATCGCGATGTCACCGTCGAGGGGAAGCGCTTCCAGGCAGGCAGTGCCTATGTCGTGCCCGTGCAGCAGGCGCAGTTCCGCCTGGTGCACTCGATCTTCGCCGAGACGCCGCCGATCAAGGGCGACGTGTTCTATGGCAGCACCAGCTACGCTATTGCGCCAGCCTACGGCGTGGCCTTCGCCGGCAGCCGCAGCCGCATCGACGGCGGTGCACAGGTGAGCGAGCTGCCACCACTGCAGGGCGCGGTCGTCGGCGGCCAGGCGGGGTTCGCCTATGCCATCGACTGGCGTGACTACAACGCCAGCCGTGCGCTGGCCGAGCTGCAGGGCAGGGGACTGGCCGCCCGCGCTGCATTCCAGCCGTTCACCGCCGGAACCGCACAGGGCGATGTGGCTTTCGCGGCCGGCAGCATCGTCGTTCCGGTCGCCGGCCAGCCACTGCAGGGGGCGGCCCTGCTCGACGCGGTGGCCGCGGCGGCACGTGCTTCAGGCGTACAGGTGCATGCGTTGTCGAGTGGCCGCAGCCGCGAGGGCATCGATCTCGGCAGCGATGGCGTGAAGGCACTGCGCAAGCCGGCCGTGGCACTGGTGATGGGCGAAGGCGTGGCGGCCACCGAGATCGGATCGGCCTGGTTCCTGCTGGACCAGCACCTGCACCTGCCGGCCAGCAAGCTGGATCCGCAGCAGCTGGGCAAGGTTCCGCTGGATCGCTATACCACGCTCGTGTTGTCCGGTGGCACCTACAGCAGTGTCGATGCGACCGCGGTGGCCGCACTGAAGCGCTGGGTGCAGGCCGGCGGCTCGCTGGTGACCTATGGCAGCGCGTCGAAGTGGGCGATCGAGCAGAAGCTCGCCGATGGCGAGAAGACCGGCAAGGACGAAGAGGCCGGCGACGAATCCCGTCGCGCCTTCGGTGACCAGCGCGACATCGCTGCGATCGAGCGGGTGAGCGGCAACATCCTCAGCGCCGATGTCGATACCAGCCATCCCCTGGCGTTCGGCGTGCCGGGCCGGCAGCTGGCGGTGAACAAGGAAAACAGCGTGACGCTGCAGCCGAGTGCGAATCCGTTCTCGACGGTGGTGCGCATCGACGCGTCACCACGGGTCAACGGTTACCTGTCCGAGCGCAATCGTGCGCGGGTGGCAGGCAGTGCGTGGCTGCTGGTGTCGGCCCAGGGAAAGGGCAACGTGGTGCTGTTCGCCGATGATCCGGCACACCGCAAGTACTGGCATGGCACGGATCGACTGCTGATCAATGCGATCTTCTTCGGGAATCTGGCGAATCCGGCGAAAGCGCGCGGGTGAGGCGTCTGGCGCCTTGTTCGATGCGCGGGCAACAAAAAAGGGACGGCGCGCCAGCGCCGTCCCCGATGTGAGGCCCCCCGCGCAGCGGGACGCCTCATTCCTGTCAGTCAGGATCAGCCGGCGCGACCGCCGCCGCCCTGGCCACGGCCACGACCACCGCCGTTGCCGCCTCCGCCACGACGCTGGCCCTGACCTGCGCCGGCACGCTGCTGGCCGTTGCCACCGCCCTCACGACGGCCACCACCGGCCTTCTTCGGGCCGGCGTGGGCATGGCGCGGCGCATCGCCGTGCGGACGTCGCGCGTGGCTCTTGCGCGGGGCGCGCTCGCCGCTGTCGTGCTCGGCCTTGCCCGGTGCACTGTTGCCCCAGCGGATCGGCACCTGCAGCTCGAAGCCCGGCACATCGCGGATGTCCATGTCGCGTCCGAGCAGGCGCACGATTGCGCGCAGCAGCTTGACCTCGTCCTGCGCCACCAGCGAGATCGCCTGGCCGGTGGAGCCGTTGCGGCCGGTGCGGCCGATGCGGTGCACGTAATCCTCGGCGACCATCGGCAGGTCGAAGTTGATCACCTTCGGCAGCTCGTTGATGTCGATGCCTCGCGCCGCGATGTCGGTGGCCACCAGCACGGTCACGCGACCGGCCTTGAAGTCACCCAGCGCACGCAGCCGCTGGCCCTGGCTCTTGTTGCCATGGATCGCCGCGGTCTTGATGCCCGACTTCTCCAGGAACGCGGCCAGCTTGTCGCTGCCGTGCTTGGTCCGGGCGAACACCAGGGTCTGCTCACGGCTGTCCTGTGCCAGCAGGTGCAGCAGCAGGTCGCGCTTGCGGCCGGCGTCGACCGGATGCACGCGATGGGTGATGGTCTCGGCCACGGTGTTCTTCGGCGTCACCTGGATCTGTTCCGGGTTGCGCATGAACTCCAGCGCCAGCTGGCGGATGTTGTCCTCGAACGTGGCCGAGAACAGCAGGGTCTGACGGTTCTGCTTGGGCAGCTTGGCCAGGATGCGCTTGATCGACGGCAGGAAGCCCATGTCAAGCATGCGGTCGGCTTCGTCCAGCACCAGCAGTTCGATGCCGGACAGGTCGATGCTGCGACGCTCCAGGTGATCGATCAGGCGGCCCGGGCAGGCCACCAGCAGGTCCACGCCACGGCGCAGGATGTCCAGCTGGTTGCCCATGCCGACGCCGCCGTAGATGCAGGCGCTGGGGATGCGCAGATACTTGCTGTAGCCGCGCAGGCTGTCATGCACCTGGGTGGCCAGCTCGCGGGTCGGAGCCAGGATCAGTGCGCGGGGCTTGCGCGGGCCACCGCCACGCACTTCCTGCGGCGCGGTGCCCAGATGCTGCAGCAGCGGCAGGCCGAAGGCTGCGGTCTTGCCGGTACCGGTCTGTGCGCCGGCCAGCAGGTCGCGACCGGCCAGCGCCAGCGGGATCGCCTGCTGCTGGATCGGGGTCGGGTTTTCGTAGCCCTGCTCGGCCAGCGCACGCAGCAGGAAGGGCGCCAGGCCCAGCGATTCAAAAGACATCGAGTGTGCTCCAAGTACAAGAAACGCCTGTCCGAATGGACAGACGGGGGCAGATCAAACTGATCGGCTGACTCGGAGCGTTCCCGTGAACCGCGCTGCGAGAATTGGGTGCAGCCGGCACGAAGCGCAGGCTGGAATGCGTGACGAACGGCGTCGGAGTGGGGGCGGGCGAAGAGGGCGGACCCTGGTCGCCGGCGATCCCGGAGGGAAACGGACGGCCGCTGCAGACTCCACAAGTCTAAACGATGTTTGAGACTTCACGCAAAAAGGCCTGTTCAGGTAAGGGTTCTCTCTGCAGGGTTGCGCCCTGCACCCGCAGAGGCCGAAGCCACGTCAACGTCAACGTCAAAAGCGGGCTTCCTGAAGGTAGGCGGGGGGGGGGGGGGGGGGGGGGGGGGGGGGGGGGTGGCGAAGTCCGGCGGGAGCGCGGCCCCCCCCGGCCCGAACCACCCCCAACCCCCCCCCCCCCCCCCCACCCCCCCCGCCTTAGACAGTTTCCTGCGAACTGGCGGATCTGACCCCCGTTTGGATTTCGATGTCCGAAAGATCTCATCCACGCGTGGCGTGGATCTACCGACCGTCACCGGGAAACTGTCAAAGGTGGGGGGGGGGGGGGGGGGGGGGGGGCCGGGGGCGGGCGCGCGGCCGCCGGCGCCCCGCCCCCCCCCCCCCCCCCCCCCCCCCCCCCCCCCCCCCCCCCCCCCGCCAGATCCGCAGACAACCCAGAGCCGGCTGTTGCCATTGACGTTGCCCTGGCTTGAAGCAGGTGCAGGGCGCAGCCCTGCCTGACCCCCGCTACGGTAGGGTGGAGCGATGCGGCGCTGCAGCTTGGCGCCGCCCCATATTTGATTACACTTGAAACTTGTTTGCCCATGACTCCGGACACCCACCCATGAAGCTTGGTTCTTTGAAGGAAGGCGGCCGCGACGGCACCCTGATCGTCGTCTCGCGTGATCTGCGCCACGGCGTCCGCGCCACCGGCATCGCGGCCACCCTGCAGCAGGCCCTGGAGGACTGGAGCCGTGTCGCACCGCGCCTGAACGCGCTCTACGAATCACTGAATGCCGGTGACGCCGATGGCGTGTTCGACCTGGACCCGCAGACGCTAGCGGCGCCCCTGCCGCGCGCCTATGAATTCGTCGATGGCAGCGCCTACCTGCCGCACGTCGAGCGCGTCCGCCGCGCCCGCGGGGCCGAGGTTCCGGAAAGCTTCTACACCGACCCGCTGATGTACCAGGCCACCAGTGCCGGTTTCTACGGCCCGCGCGACGCGGTGAAGGTGGTCAGCGAGGAGTACGGCATCGATCTGGAGGCCGAACTGGTGGTCATCACCGACGACGTGCCGATGGCGGTCACCCCGGAGCAGGCCGCCGGCCACATCCAGCTGGTGGGTCTGGTCAACGACGTTTCGCTGCGCAACCTGATTCCGGGCGAGCTGGCCAAGGGCTTCGGCTTCCTGCAGTCCAAGCCGCGCTCGGCACTGTCGCCGGTGTTCGTCACCCCTGACGAACTGGGTGACGCCTGGCAGGACAACAAGGTGCACCTGCCGCTGGTCACCCACATCAATGGTGCGTGGTTCGGTGCGCCGGAGGCAGGCGTGGACATGCAGTTCAACTTCGCCCAGCTGGTGGCGCATGCGGCCAGGACCCGTCCGCTGGGCGCCGGCACCATCGTGGGATCGGGCACCATCGCCAACGAGGACACCAGCAAGGGCGCTTCGTGCTTTGCCGAGCAGCGCACCGTGGAAACCCTGCGCGACGGCAAGCCGAGCACACCGTTCATGTCGTTCGGCGACGTGGTGCGGATTGAAATGTTCGACGCCGCCGGCAACAGCATCTTCGGTGCGATCGAGCAGCGCATCGAGCAGGCGGCCAGGCCCTGAGGAGGGACGCGGCGATGGAGATCCCGGTCGACGACGGCATCGTGCTGTACACCTACTGGCGATCCAGCGCCGCCTACCGCGTGCGCATCGGCCTGGAGCTGAAGGGCCTGCGCTGGGAGGCGCGCCCGGTTCATCTGCTGCGCGACGGTGGTGAACAGCACGGCGAAGCCTATCGCGTACTCAATCCGCAGGAGCGGGTGCCGACCCTGCTGCACGACGGGCAGGTGCTGACCCAGTCGCTGGCGATCCTGGAGTATCTGGACGAACGTTTTCCGCAGATGCCGCTGCTGCCGGCCGATGCGGCCGGCCGCGCCCGCGTGCGTGCACTGGCGCAGCTGGTCGCCTGCGACATCCATCCGCTGAACAACCTGCGGGTGATGCAGCATCTGGAACGCGGCCTGCACCTGTCCGCCGATGTCCGCACCCAGTGGACGCTGCAGTGGATCGCCGAAGGCTTTGCGGCCCTGGAAACCCTGCTGGCCGGCAGCAGCGACACCGGCACCTTCTGCCATGGCGACCGGCCCGGCCTGGCCGACATCTGCCTGCTGCCGCAGGTGTACAACGCACATCGCTTTGGTCTGGATCTGTCGCCGTATCCGACCCTGCGCCGCATCGAAGCCGCCTGCCAGGCGCTGGACGCATTCGAGCGTGCGCGCCCCGAAAACCAGGTCGACGCGGCCTGATTGCCGCTGCGATCGCCGGGCATGGTCCGGCGCTACCCCTCGCTGGTTGGTGGCAGCGCGGGGCGACGCCCTGTGGATTCCGCATCCCCGATGAGCAACTGCCGCAGGTCATCGCGGAACAGCCGGTAGGCGTCTTCTCGACGGACCTCGTCGGCCTGCCGCAACACCCATGCGGGATGCACCGTGGCAGAGCCACGGGTGCCATCCGGCAGGGTGTGCCAACGGGCGCGATCACGCGTCAGGCTGAAATGGCTGCCGAACACCGCCGACGCCGCCGTTGCGCCCAGGCACACGATGATCTCCGGCCGCACCCGCTCGATCTCGCCGAGCAGCCACGGACGGCAGGCCTGCACATGGCGGCCCTGCGGACGTTTGTGCAGGCGCACCTTGCCGCGCCTCTCGTGGTGGAAATGCTTCACTGCGTTGGTCAGGTACAGCGTGGAGCGGGCGATACCCAGCTCGGAGAGGGCACGGTCCAGCAGCGCGCCGGCAGGTCCCGCGAAGGGGCGTCCGCACAGGTCCTCGGTGTCGCCCGGCTGTTCGCCGACCAGCATCACCCGTGCATCGCCAGGCCCTTCACCGAACACCACCTGGGTGGTGGACTCCCACAGGGGGCACTGCCGGCAGCCCGCTGCCTGGCGCTGCAGGGTGGACAGATCACTGGAGGGTGAGGGGACCGGGGATGTCGCCTGCCGCGATGGAATCCGCCGCTGGGGTGGCTGCGCCGGACGATCGTGCATGGCCTGCACGCGGTCGCCAGCATCGCGGATCAGCCCGGGCAGCAGCTGCGCCTCGGGCAGGTGCCGCCAGTACCGGGCAGGCATCTCCTGCTGCATCATCCGCGTGTTGAGGCGTGCGGGATTGAAGATGCTTGCGTAGTAGGTCTGCCAGAGCGTCTCGCGTGCGTCCTCCGCCGGCGCCTGCTCGCGGTGCCCGCCAGCGCCGAAGGACAGCGTCTGGCCATCCCAGTGCACGCTCCGGTAGGGGGTGAGGATGGCCCAGCGCATGCCAGCGAAGCGGCGTGCGAAGAACGCCGCGACCCGGTCGACGATCCGATGCTGCGGCTCGAACCATGCGATGAAGGCATCCTGCTCGCCGGGGATCTCGCGGAAGCGCACGAATGCCTTCATCTTGTGCGTGTCGCGGCGGACCGCCTGCGCCATGGTCATCGCGCGCAGCACATCGGCGTCGGTTGGATTGGAGAGCAGCGCGCGCTCGCCGTGCACGATCCGCCACAGCAGCCGGTACAGCAGTGGCATCGGCTGCGCATCGGCATGGCACAGGCAGGTGGAGGCCAGCTCAAGGAACGCACTCGGCACATGTGGCACGGAGGGCGTTTCCAGAAGCGGGGCCTGGGTCGCTGCAGGAGCATCCAGCAACGACCCGGCGCTGCTTTCCAACCAGTCCAGCTGCTCGGGCGACAGTCCGCGCAGCAGCGCTTCGCGCGCTGCATCCCGCCAGGCATCGAGCGACCACGGGGGATCGACCCGCAGCGACCAGCGCTGGGCGTCAGGCCGCCGGCGGTGCATCGAACAGCGATCCCTGGCGGGGCGGCGGCGCCAAACGCGCACGCAATGCCACAGGATCCTCCAGCGCCTTGCGTGGCTGGTGGTCAGCCAGCAGCACGAACGGCAGCAGCTTGCCCATCGGTGCCTTCAGCCTCGCAATGTCCGCCACCCGCAGCCGGCCATGGCGGCGCGCCATCAACACGCGCTTCACGTTGCGTACGCCGAGCCCGGGAACCCGCAGCAGCAGTTCCTTCGGCGCACGGTTGAGGTCGACCGGGAAGCGCTCGGGATGGCGGATCGCCCAGGCCATCTTCGGATCGATGTCCAGATCCAGCATGCCCCCCTGCGCGGTGTCGGTGATCTCCTCCACGCCGTAGCCATAGAAGCGCAGCAGCCAGTCCGCCTGGTACAGCCGATGCTCGCGCTGCAGTGGCGGCGGCTGCACCGGCAACTGCAGACTGGCGTCGGGAATGGGGCTGAACGCCGAGTAGTAGACGCGGCGCATCCGGTAACTGCCGTACAGATTGTCGGCGCTGCAGAGGATCTGCTTGTCGCTGGCGCCATCGGCACCGACGATCATCTGCGTGCTCTGCCCCGCCGGTGCGAAGCGCGGGGCTTTCGCTCGCGTCTGGCGCGGCGCGCCCGCGGTGATCGCGCGCGATGCCTTGCCGGCCTCCTTGGCCTCCTCGATGCGCCAGCGCAGCTCGCCCATGGCGCCGCGGATCGAGCCGACGGTCTTCTCCGGAGCCAGTTTCGTCAATCCGGCCTCGGTGGGCAGTTCGACATTGATCGAGAGACGGTCGGCGTGCCGGCCGGCCGCTGCCAGCAGTTCCGGCGATGCTTCGGGAATGGTCTTGAGGTGGATGTAGCCGGCGAAGCGATGTTCCTCGCGCAGCCGGCGGGCGACTTCCACCAGGCGCTCCATCGTGTAATCCGCATTGCGGATGATTCCGCTGGAAAGGAACAGGCCCTCGATGTAGTTGCGCTTGTAGAAGTCCAGGGTCAGCGCGACCACCTCATCCACACTGAAACGCGCGCGTGGCACGTTGCTGGAGACGCGGTTGATGCAGTACGCACAGTCGTAGACGCAGAAGTTGGTGAGCAGGATCTTCAGCAGGGACACGCAGCGGCCGTCCGGCGTGTAGCTGTGGCAGATCCCCATGCCCTCGGTGCTGCCGATGCCACCGCTGGTCCGGGAGTCGCGCTTGCCGGACCCGCTGGAAGCACAGGAGGCGTCGTATTTGGCGGCGTCGGCAAGAATGGCCAGCTTGCGGAGGGTGTCCATGACGGCACGCTACGCAGGGGCTGTCTCATTGGATGAGACAGCCCCTGAACTCTTCAGGATCTGCCGCCGGGCATGGCCCGGCGGGGGTGGATCAGAAGCCGTGGGTGATGCTCGGCTGGCCTGCTGAATAGTCGGCGTACGGGTCGTGCTCGCCGCTGCTGCCTTCGGAGAGGCGGAACTTCAGCGCCAGGCCGTCGCGCGAATCGGCAGCGCGCAAGGCTTCCTCCTGCTCGATCACGCCGGACTTGGCGAGCCGGAACAGGCATTGGTCGAAGCTCTCCATGCCTTCTTCCAGCGAGGCTTCCATCGCTGCCTTGATCTCGTGCACCTGGCCGCGTCGCAGCAGGTCGCGGATCATCGGGGTGTTGATCAGCACCTCGGTGGCTGGAAGACGGCGGCCGTCCTTGTTCTTCACCAGGCGCTGGCTGATCACCGCACGCAGGTTCAGCGCCAGGTTCATCAGCACGTTCTTGTGCGCGCTTTCCGGGAAGAAGTTGAGGATCCGCTCGATGGTCTGGTCGGCATTGTTGGAATGCAGCGTGGCCAGGCACAGATGGCCGGTCTCGGCGAAGGCGATGGCCGCTTCCATCGTCTCGGCATCCAGGATCTCGCCGATCAGGATGACGTCCGGTGCCTCGCGCATCGCGTTCTTCAGCGCATTGTGGAAGGCATGGGTGTCCAGCCCCACTTCACGCTGGTTGACGATGGACATCTTGTGCTTGTGCAGGTACTCGATCGGATCCTCGATGGTGAGGATGTGTCCGGTCGTGGTGCTGTTGCGATGGTCGATCATCGACGCCAGCGAGGTCGATTTGCCGGAACCGGTGGACCCCACCACCAGCACCAGCCCGCGCGGGGTCATGATGACGTCCTTCAGCACCTGCGGCAGGTTCAGCTCCTCGATGCTCGGGATCCGGCTGCGGATGGCGCGGATGACCATGCCGACCTCGCCCCGCTGCTTGAACACGTTCACCCGGAAACGGCCGGCATCGGCCAGGGCGATGGCCATGTTGAGCTCCAGCTCGCGCTCGAACTGCGGCACCTGGCCCTCGTCCATCAGCGAATAGGCGATCTTCTTGACCATGCCGGGCGGCAGGCCGGTGTTGCCCAGCGGGTAAAGCTTCCCCTCGATCTTGATGTAGACCGGTGCTCCGGTGGTCAGGAACATGTCCGAGGCGTTCTTTTCGGTCATCAGCTTCAGGAAGTAGCCGATATCCATCGCGAATTTTCCCCAACGAAACTGCCGGCGCCCGTTGCAAGCACGGCGCTGGCTTGACGACAATGGCCGTGAACCGACAACCGGTACGGCCTCCCCAATGAAACGACCTAGCTTCGCACGAATGCGCCACGGCCTGTATGTGATGGCGTTTGCATTCGCACTGTCTGCCCCCGCCTGGGCGCAGGACGGTGCGCTGGAACTGGCCCAGGCCCGGCAGGCGGTGGACAAGGCCACCCAGGCCGATGCCGACCAGTACGCCCCGGACCTGATCGATCTGGCCCGGCAGGGCCTGGAGCAGGCGCAGCGCGCCGCTGGCGATCGCCGCGAACGCAAGAACGCCCCGGCCATGGCCCTGCGCGCGGCGGCCGATGCCGACCTGGCCCGCGCCCGCAGCGAGGAGGCCACTGCCACCGCGCAGCTGCAGCTGCGCCGCAACGAGGTCAACCAGCTGCAGCGCCAGCTCTCGACCGGGGAGGACCGCCGGTGAAACCCGTGAACGCCGTAACCCTGGCCGTACTGCTGGCTCTGCCGACCCTTGCCCTGGCGGCCGACAACCCCGTGGTGGCCCAGCTGAGCCAGCGCCTGATGGCCATCCAGGCCAACCCGGACACCGCCGAACTGGGCGCCTTCGAGCGCATGCAGGCCCAGCAGGCCATTGCCACCCTGGACAAGGCCAAGCGCCGCGACCAGGAGTTGGCGACCTACCTGGCCCAGCGCCGGGTCGAGATCGCCGAGACCGCCGTACGCGCGGCCCTGGCCGCCCGTGAGGTCGATCGGCTCGAGCGGACCCGCAGTGACCTGCTGATCGAGGCGAGCCGCCGCGATGCCGCCCGCGCCCGCCAGGAGGCCGAACAGCTGCGCATGCAGGCGCAGATGCAGGCCGAGGAAGCTGAACGCCTGCGTCAGGCTGCCGAGGCCGAGACGCTGGCACGGCAGGACGCCGAGAACGCCCTGACCAGCGTGGCCGGCAAGCAGCAGCAGCGATTGAGCGCGGCCCAGCAGAATGCGGCGAAACTGGCCCGCGAGGAGGCCGAGCTGGTGTCCGGGCAGAAGCTGCCGGGCTCGAAGTTCGACGGACGCGGCGAGGTCTTCACCTTCGCCGGTGATGCTTTCGGAGCGGGCGGCTCCAGTCTGTCCGCCGGGGCGCGCAACCAGGCCAAGGCGTTGGCCGAGTACCTGAACATCGGCAAGAAGGGCCGGCTGCGCATCGAGGCCTACGACAGCGCCAACGGCGTCGGGCAGAAGCGCGCCGAGGCCCTGCGTGATGCACTGGTGGCGGGCGGTGTCGCCAGCAACCGCATCCAGATCAGCGGCAAGAAGGCGGCGTCGACCCGGGCGCGCTCGGCCGAGGTCATCATCGCCCCGTAATTGATTGATATTGTTTGTTTTTCGTTGCGTTGAGCATTCAGCCTGAACCCCGCCCCGGCGGGGTTCGGTCTTTTTGTCGCAGGGGTCTTGTAGCCCGCCCGGAGCAGGCGTAGGGTCAATCGTCCGGGACGCAATGCCGCGGACCGGACGATGGGAGGGCCGGGCCGATGCAAGCAGGGCGCGAACCGCAGCAGACCGACGTGCGCAGGCCAGTGCCGCAGGTCGTTGTGCGCACCCATGCAGCCATCGAACGGCGCTCCTCCATGAACAACGCCCCGTGCCTTGCGGCCGGGGCGTTCGCGTATCTGTCGAAGGAGGTCCATCATGTTTGAAGATCAGCCCCAGAGCGAGATCGACGCACGTCGCGCGCGTGATCCGGAGTTCAGGGCACTCCATGACCAGCACCGCAAGTTGAACAAGAAGTGCATGGACGCGGAGTTGGGTGTACTCCCGATCGATGATGTCACCCTGGGTCGCATGAAGCGTGAGAAGCTGCTGGCCAAGCAACGACTTCTGCGAATGTACGAAACACCGCTCCCAACGACGTCCGCCACGCTGTGACGCACCTCGTCGCGCCCGGAGCGGCGTGACCCGGCCACAGAAGGCCCGGCCAGGCGCTCGCGCCCTGGCGTCGCGGTACCGCCGATGACGGCGGCCGCGCCAAGGCACCACAGGCGGTGGTGCCTTGGCCCGCACGTCCCTGTCTCATCGATGCGGACGGTACCGGTCTCCTCGTCGATCCGGGGCCGTCCGCATCCCCTTTCCGGCAGCGTCACGCCCATGCCCGGACTGACCTGACTTTCAGCGCCATCCGTCGGATAATCATCTGTCCGGCCCTGTGTGGCGCGAACCGAAAGTCCTGCGAATGCCCATCCATTCTTCCGTCCTCGAACTCATTGGCCAGACCCCGATCGTCAAGGCCCAGCGCCTGGACACCGGTGTCTGCGAGCTCTATCTGAAGCTCGAGAACGCCAACCCGGGAGGATCGATCAAGGATCGCATCGGCCTGTCGATGATCGAGGCAGCGGAGAAGCGCGGGGACCTGAAGCCGGGCGCGACGCTGGTCGAGGGCACCGCGGGCAACACCGGACTGGGCCTGGCCCTGGTCGCCCAGCAGAAGGGCTACAAGTTGATCCTGGTCGTTCCCGACAAGATGAGCCGGGAAAAGATCTTCAATCTGAAGGCGATGGGCGCTGAAGTGCGTCTGACCCGCTCGGACGTGGCCAAGGGCCACCCGGAGTACTACCAGGATCTGGCAAAGACCATCGCCGAGCAGACGCCGGGCGCCTACTTCATCAACCAGTTCGGCAACCCCGACAATCCGGCCGCCCACGAATTCGGCACCGGCCCGGAGATCCTGGAGCAGATGGGCGGCGATCTGGACGCCATCGTGTTCGGCTGCGGCAGCTCGGGCACCATGACCGGCCTGTCGCGCGCCTTCGCCACGCTGTCGCCGAAGACCGAGCTGGTGCTGGCCGACCCGGTCGGGTCGATCCTGGCCGAGTACATCAACGATGGCGTGCTCAATGACAAGTCGGGCAGCTGGCTGGTGGAAGGCATCGGCGAGGATTTCCTGCCCTCGATCTCCGATTTCAGCCGTGTCACCAAGGCCTATGCCATCAGCGACGCCGAGAGCTTCCACACCGCACGCGAACTGCTGGGCAAGGAAGGCATCCTCGGTGGCTCCTCCACGGGTACCCTGCTCGCCGCCGCACTGAAGTACTGCCGCGAGCAGACCACGCCGAAGAAGGTGCTGGTGCTGGTGTGCGACACCGGCAACAAGTACCTGTCGAAGATGTACAACGACTACTGGATGCTGGACAACGGCTTCCTCGAGCGCCCGCAGCACGGCGACCTGCGCGACCTGATCCTGCGCCCGTACGGCCAGCGCGACACCGTCGTGATCGGCCCGAATGATCTGTTGACCACCGCCTACCAGCGGATGAAGCTGTACGACGTCTCGCAGCTGCCGGTGATGGAGGGCGACCAGCTGGTCGGCATCGTCGATGAAAGCGACGTACTGCTGCATGTCTACGGCGACGAGGCGCGCTTCCGGGATCCGGTGGCCACGGCCATGGTCAGCAAGCTGGACCGGCTGGACGTGAAGTCGCCGATCGAAGCCCTGCTGCCCGTCTTCGATCGTGGCCAGGTGGCGATCGTCATGGACGGCAATGCCTTCCTCGGCCTGATCACCCGGATCGATCTGCTCAACTACCTGCGGCGTCGCGTTCAGTAACGCGAAGATCGCAGACGATCGCAGCTGAATTCACGTTTATTCGCGTCAAAGGTTGTTAAGGCCGCGCTGATAGACTTCCGCTCCTTCGACGGCACCGTCCACCGGTGCCCATCAGGAATCAACATGTCCAACGCTTCTTCCCAGGATCGCGCGCTCGCCCTGGCCACCCTGGCCATCCACGGCGGCCAGTCGCCCGATCCGAGCACCGGTGCGGTGATGCCGCCGATCTACGCCACCTCGACCTATGCGCAGTCCAGCCCGGGCGAGCACCAGGGCTTCGAATACTCGCGTACGCACAATCCGACCCGCTTTGCCTATGAGCGCTGCGTCGCCTCGCTGGAGGGGGGAACCCGCGGTTTCGCCTTTGCTTCCGGCATGGCCGCCAGCTCGACCGTGATCGAACTGCTGGACGCCGGCAGCCACGTGGTGGCGATGGATGACATCTATGGCGGCAGCTTCCGCCTGTTCGAGCGCGTGCGCCGTCGTACCGCCGGGCTGGACTTCAGCTTCGTCGATCTGACCGACCTGGCCGCGTTCGAGGCTGCGATCACGCCGGCCACGCGCATGGTGTGGATCGAAACCCCGACCAACCCGATGCTGAAGATCGTGGACATCGCCGCGGTCGCCGCCATCGCCAAGCGCCACGGCCTGATCGTGGTGGTGGACAACACATTCGCCTCACCGATGCTGCAGCGTCCGCTGGAACTGGGTGCGGATCTGGTCCTGCACTCGGCCACGAAGTACCTCAACGGGCATTCGGACATGGTCGGCGGCATGGTCGTGGTCGGCGACAACGCCGAACTGGCCGAGCAGATGGCGTTCCTGCAGAACTCGGTGGGGGGCGTGCAGGGGCCGTTCGACAGCTTCCTGGCCCTGCGTGGCCTGAAGACCCTGCCGCTGCGCATGAAGGCGCACTGCGCCAATGCGCTGGCCCTGGCCCAATGGCTGGAAAAGCACCCGGCGGTGGACAAGGTGATCTACCCCGGCCTGGCCTCGCACCCGCAGCACGACCTGGCGACCCGCCAGATGGGCGGCTACGGCGGCATCGTCTCGATCGTCCTCAAGGGCGGTTTCGAGGCGGCCAAGCGCTTCTGCGAGAAGACCGAGCTGTTCACCCTGGCCGAATCGCTCGGCGGCGTGGAGAGCCTGGTCAACCATCCTGCCGTGATGACCCATGCGTCGATCCCGGTCGCGCGCCGCGAGCAGCTGGGCATCAGCGATGCGCTGGTGCGCCTGAGCGTGGGGGTGGAAGACCTGGGCGACCTGCAGCTGGACCTGGAACGGGCGCTGGGTTGAGCCGCACCATGGCCAGCAACGACGAAAGCAGGGGAGGGAGGCGGGCCCCACGTCGCATCGTCCACGCCCTGCGCGCCCGCCTGGGC
This sequence comes from Stenotrophomonas sp. STEN009, assembly GCF_056760395.1. NCBI lineage: Bacteria > Pseudomonadati > Pseudomonadota > Gammaproteobacteria > Lysobacterales > Lysobacteraceae > Stenotrophomonas > Stenotrophomonas sp. STEN009. Next base: position 118,860 of record NZ_JBRRES010000004.1, read on the forward strand.
GGGCTGCGCCGTTGGTGGCTTGCCCGCGGACTGGAGCAGGCACGTTTCCCCACGCTGCCCGCACCGGCCGCTGGCGACGCGCGCGGTGAAACGCTGGTCTTCCCGCCGACCGATCCCACCCTGGGGCCCGGCGTCAATCTGTACGGCTACATCCACGGCCAGTTCGGCCTGGGGCAGACGGCACGGATGTATGCCCGGGCCCTGCTGGGTGAGGGATATCCGGTTGCGGTGAACGATGCCGCCCTCCGCATCCCGCATGCGTGCAATGACCACAGCCTGTCCGGCCAGCTCGGACGGGGCGCGCCCTATCCCTTCAACCTGGTATTCGTGAATCCGGACCTGTTCGGTGAACTGGCGCCCCGCCTGCCGCGCGATACCTACACCATCGCGTTCTGGTTCTGGGAACTGGATACCGTGCCGGCCGCATGGCAGCGAACGCTGGAGCAGGTCGACGAAGTCTGGGTCTCCACCCGCTTCGTCGAGGATGCCTTCCGGCGCGCGACCCGCAAGCCGGTGGTGCGCATTCCGCATCCGATCGTGCCGCAGCCCGGCGCGGACCTGTCCCGGTCCAGCTTCGGCCTGGACGACGACGCGTTCGTGTTCCTGTGCAGCTTCGACTTCAATTCGTCGATCCACCGCAAGAATCCGTGGGCGGTGCTGGCGGCGTTCCGCGCGGCCTTCGATGGCGCACCGGACAACGTGCAGCTGGTGATGAAGTGCAGCAACGGCTTCCGCCATCCGCAGCGGCTGCGCGAGCTGATGCAGCAGGCTGCCGGCGATCCGCGCATCCTGGTACGCGACCAGGTGCTCGACGATGCGCAGCTGCACGCATTGCAGGAAACTGCCGATGCCTATGTCTCGCTGCACCGCGCGGAAGGGCTGGGGCTCGGACTGGCCGAGAGCATGGCCCGTGGCAAGCCGGTGATCGCCACCGCCTGGTCGGGCAATCTCGATTTCATGAACGAGGGCAACAGCTGCCTGGTGCCGTTCCGCACGGTGCCGATCCGCCCGGGGGAGTATCCCTTCGCCGATGGCGGCACCTGGGCCGAGGCCGACGTGCCGGCCGCGGCAGCGTGGATGCGCCGGCTCGCCCGTGAACCGGGCCTGGCGCAGCGGATCGGCGTGCAGGCACGCAGCGACATCCTGGAAACCATGAGCCTGCAGGCCGCCGCAACGGCCATGCGCGCTCGATTGCAGTCTTTGGAACGACACGACCGATGAACCCAAGAACCACCACCACCGGGCACGAGGATTGGACATGCTGGGTATGCTGAAAGCCCTGTGGAACTACCGCTATTTCATTTTTTCCTCGATCAAGAACGAGCTGCGGCTGCGCTTCATCCGCAGCCGCCTGGGCGCCTTGTGGATGATCATCCACCCGCTGATGCAGGTGCTGATCTTCGCCACGATCCTGTCCGAGGTGCTGGCCGCCAAGCTGCCGGGCATCGATGACAAGTACGGTTACGCGCTGTACCTGATGTCCGGCACCCTGTGCTGGACGATGTTCTCCGAGACCATCGGCAAGTCGGTGAACCTGTTCGTCGACAGCGGCAACCTGATGAAGAAGATGTCGTTCCCCCGCATCTGCCTGCCGTTCATCGCCGGTGGCACGATGCTGGTCAACAACGTGCTGCTGCTGGTGGCGATCTTCGCGGTGTTCGCGGTGATGGGCCACATGCCAACTGCCGAGGCCCTGTGGCTGCCGGCGCTGATGCTGCTGACGCTGAGTTTCTCGATGGCGCTGGGCCTGCTGCTGGGCGTGCTCAACGTGTTCATGCGCGATATCGGCCAGGTCGTCCCGGTGGTCCTGCAGGCATTGTTCTGGCTGACCCCCATCGTCTACCACATCACCATTCTGCCCGAGCGCGTGCAGGCCATCTTCCGGCTCAACCCGTTGCTGCCGCTGGTTACCAGCTACCAGAACGTGCTGCTGTTCGACAAGCCGCCGGTCTGGGGTGACCTGTTGTGGCTGATGATCGCCACGGTGGTGCTGGCATTGGCTTCGCTGGTGATGTTCCGTCGTGCCAGCCCGGAAATGGTGGATGCGCTATGAGTGGTGAACTGAAGGTCGACAACGTCGGCAAGGCGTATCGTGTCTGGACGAGCGAGTGGCTGCGCGCGGCCCGCTGGTTCGGTGTGCCGACGCGGCCCAAGGAAGAGAACTGGGTGCTGCGCAATGTGTCTTTCACCATCGCGCCCGGCGAAGCCGTGGGCGTGATCGGCCAGAACGGCGCGGGCAAGAGCACCCTGCTCAAGCTCATCACCGGAACCGCCCAGCCCACCGAGGGCCAGGTGACGCGGACCGGCCGCGTTGCGGCGATTCTCGAGCTGGGCATGGGCTTCAACCCCGACCTCACCGGTCGCCAGAACGCGTTCCACTCCGCAGGCCTGATGGGCTACTCGCAGGAGCAGATCGAAGCCGCGATGCCGGAGATCGAGGCCTTCGCCGAAGTGGGCGAGTATTTCGACCAGCCCGTGCGTACCTATTCCAGCGGCATGCAGGTGCGCGTGGCGTTTGCCGTCGCCACTGCATTCACCCCGGACCTGCTGATCGTCGACGAGGCCCTGTCGGTCGGCGACAGCTACTTCCAGCACAAGAGCTTCGACCGCATGCGTCGCTTCCGCGAGGAGGGCACGTCGATCATGCTGGTCTCGCACAGCCTCAGCGACGTGAAGGCACTGTGCGACCGCGCGATCCTGCTGGACAAGGGACGAGTGCTGAAGGATGGCGAGCCGGACGAGGTCATCGATTTCTACAACGCGCTGATCGCGAAGAAGGAAAACGAGACGCTTGCGGTCGAGCAGCGCCGTGGCAAATCCGGCTGGGTGACTACCCGGAGCGGGACCGGCCAGGCCCGCGTGGAATCGCTGCGACTGCTCGATGGCGAAAGCAGCCAGGAGGTCAAGCTGGCAACCGTTGGCCAGAAGCTCCGGCTTGAACTGAAGGCACAGGTCAGTGCCGACCTGCCCAGCCTGGTACTGGGGTTCATGCTGCGCGACAAGCAGGGCCACATCATCTGGGGCAGCAACACCTGGCATACCGGTCAGGTCCAGCGTGATGTACGGGGCGGAGAACAGGTGGTCTACCACCTGGACTTCACCTGTACGCTGGGCCCGGGTTCCTACTCGGTGTCGCCGGCGCTGGTCAGCACCGAAACGCACATGGTCGACAACTTCGAGTGGGTGGACAACCTGCTGGTGTTCGACGTGATGAATGCCGACAGGACCACGTTCATCGGATCGAACTGGCTCGATGCTGCCTTCAGCGTCGAACGCAGCCGCGCATCGGCCGATGGTGTGCAGGCGGACTGACGGACAACCATGTCAAAGCTGATTTCCTACGCGCAGAATTTCGAAGACGTCATGCTCTGGCGCGCGCTGTCACATGTGGTCAATGGCTGCTATGTCGATGTGGGCGCACAGAGCCCCGACACCGACTCGGTAAGCCGGATGTTCTACGAGCATGGCTGGCGCGGTGTGCACGTGGAGCCCACGCCGCAGTATGCCAACCTGCTGCGCGATCGCCGGCCGGATGAGGTGGTGCTGCAGGTTGCCGTAAGCGATCAACCCGGGATACTGCAGTTCTTCAACATCGCCGATACCGGCCTGAGCACCACGGATCCGGCCATCGCTGCCGAACATCGGGAGGCGGGCTTCAACGTCTCCGACGTGCGTGTGCCGGCGCTGACGCTGGACACCGTGCTGGAGCAGGTGCCAGCCACCGACATCCACTGGTTGAAGGTCGACGTCGAGGGCGCCGAGGAACTGGTGCTGCGCGGCTGGCAGCGCGATACCCGCTTGCCCTGGCTGGTGGTGGTGGAAAGCACGCGTCCGCTGAGTTCGGAACAATCCCACCAGAACTGGGAACCGATCCTGCTCGACAAGGGGTACCGGTTCGTCTATTTCGACGGCCTCAACCGGTTCTACGCCAGTGCGCAGCATCCCGAACTGGATGCGGCATTCGAGAGCGGACCCAATGTGTTCGATGATTTCAGTCTGAGTTCGGGCTCGCAGTTCTGCTCGCAGATCAACCTGGCCTATCACGAACTGCAGACGCTGGCGGATCGACGCGAGGTCGAACTGAACGAGCGGATCCAGGATCTGGACGCGGCACTGCAGCGGGCGCAGGAAGAATCCGCCGAGGCAACCGAGCACAACGCCCGGGCAATGGAAAGGCTGCGCAGCGAGCACGAGGGCGCGGTCCGTGCGATGGCAGTGGCCCAGCGGGAACTGGTGAGCAAGCATGAGCGTGAGCGCAGCCTGCTCGACAGGAAGGCGCTGACCGAACTGCACGAGCTGACTGAGCAGGTCACCAAGGGCAAGCACGAGGCCCATCGTTGGTGGTTGGCGCATGAGCAGCTGCGCGCGCAGCTGGATGCGATCGAACGCAGCCGTTCGTGGCAGCTCACGCGGCCGTTCCGGGCCGTGCGCCGACGCCTGTCGTCCAGCGTGCTGGGCCGCATGAAACGTGCGCTGCGGCCGGCGGTCGTGCGCGCGCTGAAGGTCGCCATGGCCGCACCGTGGCTGCGACGCCTGGCCAAGCCCCTGGTTACGCGCATTCCCTTCCTTCACCAGCGCCTGCAGAAGATCGCCATCAGCGAACAGCTGTTCGAGATCGAGCGGGCGCGATTGGCTGCAATGGAGGGCAACGAGCACGAAGTCACTGTCGTCCATCTGGATCGACGGGCCCGGCGCGTGCTGGAAGACCTGAAGCGTTCAAGGAATGAAAGGGCTGCCCGATGAGAGTGCTGATTGACCTGCAGGGTGCACAGACCGAGAGCCGATTCCGGGGCATCGGGCGCTATTCGACCTCGCTGGCGCAAGCGATGGCCCGCAATGCGGGCGACCATGAGATCTGGGTGGCGGTCAACGGCACCTTCCCCGATGGCATCGGCGACATCCGCCAGGCCCTGGATGGCCTGGTCCCGCAGGAACGGATCCGTCAGTTCGATACCTTCAGCCGGGTAGGCTGGCCGAACGCCGCGGATGCGTGGCGGCGTGGTGCATCCGAGCTGATGTGGGAAGCGTTCCTGGATGGCCTCCAGCCCGACTTCATCCACGTATCCAGCCTGTTCGAAGGTTCCCAGGGCGGTGCGGTCGGCTCGATCGGCAAGTTGCCGGGCGTACGGGCGGCGACTGCGCTGACCCTTTATGACCTGATTCCGCTGCTCAATCCCGACGTCTATCTGGCATCGGACTGGGTCGGGTCCTGGTACATGGACAAGGTCGAGTCGCTCAAGCGCGCCGACCTGCTGCTGTCGATCTCCCAGCACGCGCGGCAGGAGGCATTGCAGGCGTTGGATATCGATCCGGCGCGTGTGGTCAACATCTCCTCGGCAATCTCGCCGCACTTCGTGCCGATGGCCATCGGCGAACGCGAGCAGACCCTGTTCCGCGAGCGCTTCGGCCTGCGTGGCCGCTACGTGATGTACAGCGGGGCAATGGAGCCGCGCAAGAATGCAGAGGGTCTGCTGCGGGCATTCTCCCTGATGGATCCTGCCGTACGTGCGTCGACGCAGCTGGTCATCGCCGGCAAAGTGTCCGAGCACGACCGCCGCAATTTCGATGCGCTGGCAGCGCAGCTCGGCGTCAGCAACCAGGTGGTGTTCACCGGCTATATCACCGACGAAGAGCTGATCGCGCTGTACAGCGCGACGGCGGCCTTCGTGTTCCCCTCGTTGCATGAAGGCTTTGGCCTGCCCGCGCTGGAGGCCATGTCCTGCGGAGCACCGACCATTGGCTCAGGCACGACCAGCATCCCCGAGGTGATCGGTCGTGAAGATGCGTTGTTCGATCCAACGGAGCCTGCTTCGATCGCCCGCTCCATGCAGAACGTCTTGACTGACACCGCATTCGCCGACTCCCTGCGTGCCCATGCCCCCCTGCAGGCGGCGAAGTTCTCGTGGGACAATTCGGCCAAGGCCGCGCTGCAGGCCATGGAAGCGGTCGCATCGCGTCGTGCGCCACGCGATCGCCGCTGGGTCGCCGCGTCGCCTGCACTCGACGCCGGCTACCGCACCCTGGTCCAGGCGGTGGGTGGGCTGGACGTCGGCTGCGAGCCGGAACCCTTCGAACTGCAGCAGGCGGCAGCGCTGATCTCCTCCGGAATGGCGGCCAACGAGGCGCTCGCACGCGGCGGTGAGCTGCCCGCGTCGCTGTCCTGGCGCGTGGAAGGGCCATTCGACAGCAGCTACAGCCTGGCCCTGGTGAACCGTTGCCTCGCGGAAGCATTGGCCGATCGTGGCCACCGCGTGGGTCTGCATTCGACCGAGGGCCCGGGTGATTTCGATCCGTCACCGCAGTTCCTTGCGCGCAATCCGCGCGTGGCGGCGCTGCATGCTGCCGTGGCCGCGATCCCGGCCGACCAGGCCGATGTGACCAGCCGACTGCTGTATCCGCCACGGGTTGCCGATGCACGCGCAAGGATGAACCTGCTGCACGCCTATCCCTGGGAGGAGAGCGGTTTTCCGCAGGAGTGGGTCGAGGAGTTCAATGACAGCCTGCAGGGGATCTCCTGCGTTTCGCATCATGTCGAGAAGATCATGGTGGATAACGGCGTGTCGGTTCCCCTTGGCGTCTGCTGGAACGGCGTGGATCACTGGGAGCAGATTGTTGCCGATGCGACCTATCCGGTGCCGGGCAGGGGGTTCCGCTTCCTCCACGTGTCCTCGTGCTTCCCGCGCAAGGGCGTGGACGCGATGCTTCTGGCCTATGGCAAGGCGTTCAGCGCCGCCGACGATGTCAGCCTCGTCATCAAGACCTTCGCCAATCCACACAATGAAGTGCATCGCTGGCTGGCTGAAGCACGCCGCGACAACCCGGATTATCCGGACGTGCACATCATCGAGGAGGACGTGAGCGACGCCCAGCTCAAGCATCTGTACGCGAGCTGCAACGCGCTGCTGGCGCCGAGCCGGGCTGAAGGCTTTGGCCTGCCATTGGCCGAAGCGATGCTGGGCGGCCTGCCGGTGATCACCACCAACTGGGGGGGGCAGCTGGATTTCTGCAGCGAAGAAACCGCCTGGATGGTGGATTACCGCTTCGTTCCGGCGCAGACCCACTTCAATCTGCGCAATTCGGTCTGGGCCGAACCCGATGTCGACGCGCTGGCCGCCGCAATGCGTGAGGTGCACGGCGCCGATCCGGCGCGTGTGCGGGACAAGGTCGAGGCCGCGCGGCGACTTCTGAAGTCGCGCTTCACGTGGTCCGATGCCGCGCGGAGACTGGAGCAGGACGTACGCGCGTTCGCGGCGCAGCCGACGCTGCCCGATGCGCGCGTCGGCTGGATCACGACCTGGAATACGCGCTGCGGCGTGGCCAGTTACGCCAGCTATCTCGTGGAGAGCGGCGGAACGCCGGTGGCGATCCTGGCGGCCGAGGCCGATGACCGCACGTTCCGCGATGGGCCAGAGGTTGTCCGCTGCTGGCGGCAGGGCGAAGGCGACATGCTCGAGCGGCTGGAACAGCAGATCGAGCGCCTGAAGCTGGACACGCTGATCATCCAGTTCCAGTACGGCTTCTTTGACTTCCCCGCGTTCTCGGCCTTCCTTGAGCGGCAGCAGGCGGCCGGCAGGGGCCTGATCGTGATGATGCATGCAACCGTTGATGCCGCGGAGAATCCGCGCAAGCGGCTGCGCGACCTGGGGCCGGCACTGGCCGGCTGCGATCGCGTGCTGGTGCACTCCATACACGACCTCAACCGTCTCAAGGACATCGGCGTGGAGCGCAACACCGCGATGTTCCCGCACGGCATCCTGGAACCGGCTGAGCCGGCGGCGGCAAACACGGGCGCACGGCTGCGCGTCGTTTCCTACGGTTTCTTCCTGCCGCACAAGGGGTTGCTGGAACTGATCGACGCTGTTGCGTTGATGGTCGCCCAGGGCGTGGACGTCGAACTGGCGATGATCAATGCCGAGTATCCGGTGGATGTCTCGCGGCAGCAGATCGACCAGGCGGTGGCGCGCGTCGTGCAGCACGGCCTGCAGTCGCGTGTGCGGATGGTGACCCGTTTCCTGCGTGACCAGGAGAGCATGCAGGAGCTGGTGCAGGCCGATGTGGTGGTGTTCCCATACCAGGGCACCGGCGAATCCTCCAGCGCGGCAGTCCGCTACGGGCTGGCCTCAGGCCGCCCGGTGGCCGTCACGCCGCTGGCGATCTTCGACAACGTCGGCGACGTCGTTCACCGTCTGCCCGGGACCTCCCCGGCCGATCTTGCGGCCGGTCTGCGGCAACTGCTGCGTGCCAGCCGTGACGGCGATCCAGTGTTGGCCGATGTGCAGCAGCGTGCCGCACAATGGCGCGCCGAACACCGGTATCCTGCGCTGGCCCGCCGTCTGGACTCCATGGCTCGACAGATCCTCCGCACGCGTCGGCAGGTTCTGGCTGCAAATACACTCAATCATCAGGACGAGAAGCAATGAAGAAGGCAATCATCACAGGCATCACGGGTCAGGACGGCGCCTATCTCACCCAGCTGCTGCTGGAGAAGGGCTATGAAGTGCACGGCACCTACCGCCGCACCAGCTCGGTCAATTTCTGGCGCCTGGATGAGCTGGGCGTGACCAACCACCCGAACCTGCACCTGGTGGAGTACGACCTGACCGACCTCGGCACGTCGCTGGCGATGGTGCAGAAGATCCAGCCGGACGAGATCTACAACCTGGCCGCACAGAGCTTCGTCGGCGTCAGCTTCGACCAGCCGACCACCACCGCGCAGATCACCGGCGTGGGTGCACTGAACCTGCTGGAAGCGATCCGCCTGGTCAATCCGAAGATCCGCTTCTACCAGGCGTCGACCTCGGAAATGTTCGGCAAGGTGCAGGCCGTGCCGCAGGTGGAGGACACCCCGTTCTACCCGCGCAGCCCGTACGGCGTGGCCAAGCTCTACGCGCACTGGATCACCGTCAACTACCGCGAGAGCTACGACATCTTCGGTTCCAGCGGCATCCTGTTCAACCACGAAAGCCCGCTGCGCGGGCGCGAGTTCGTGACCCGCAAGATCACCGACTCGGTTGCCAAGATCAAGCTGGGCCAGCTGGACGTCCTGGAACTGGGCAACCTGGACGCCAAGCGTGACTGGGGCTTCGCCAAGGAATACGTGGAAGGCATGTGGCGCATGCTGCAGGCCGAGCAGCCGGACACCTTCGTGCTGGCCACCAACCGTACCGAGACCGTGCGCGACTTCGTGGCGATGGCGTTCAAGGGCGCCGGCATCGATGTCGAGTTCAAGGGCAAGGACGTGGACGAAGTCGCGGTGGACACCGCCACCGGCAAGACCGTGATGCGCATCAATCCGAAGTTCCACCGCCCGGCCGAAGTCGATCTGCTGATCGGCAACCCGGAAAAGGCCGAGCGCATCCTTGGCTGGAAGCCGCAGACCAGCCTGGAGCAGCTGTGCCAGATGATGGTCGAGGCTGACCTCAAGAGGAACGAGCGTGGCTTCTCGTTCTGAGTTGTCAGGCCAGCGCGTGCTGGTCACGGGGGCGTCCGGGTTCACCGGGCGCTACGTGATCGAGCGCCTGCGTGCTGCCGGTTGCAACGTGCATGATCTGCATTCCGGCGACACCGCAACGTCGGTCAATCTGCTCGACCGTGCTGCGCTCAAGCAGCACGTCGCCAGAGTGCGTCCGCAGCGCGTGGTCCATCTGGCGGCGATCTCGTTCGTCGCCCACGGTGATGCCGACGAGATCTACCGGGTCAACGTGGTGGGTACGCGCAATCTGCTGGAAGCGCTGGCGTCTCTGGACGAGGCGCCGAGCAATGTACTGCTGGCCAGCAGTGCCAATGTCTACGGCAACGCGTCCGGCGTGCTCGACGAGCAGGCGCCGCTTTCGCCGCAGAACGACTACGCGGTCAGCAAGATGGCGATGGAGGCCATGGCGGCGCTGTGGATCGATCAGCTTCCGCTGACCCTGGTGCGTCCATTCAACTACACCGGCGTGGGCCAGGACGAGAAGTTCCTGATTCCGAAGATCGTGGCGCACTTCCGCCGCGGTGCCGATGTGATCGAGCTGGGCAACACCGATGTCTCGCGCGATTTCAATGACGTGCGGGGCGTGGCCGCTGCCTACGAAGGCCTGCTGGCACTACCGGGCAATGGCCAGACCTACAACGTCTGCTCCGGCCAGGAGCATTCGCTGCATGAGGTCATCGAACGCATGCGTGGCATCTCCGGCCGCGACATCGAAGTGAAAGTGAATCCCGCCTTCGTCCGCGCCAACGAGGTCAAGTCGCTGCGTGGTGACAACGGCAAGCTGCGGGCCGCGGTCGGCTCATTGCCGGACTTCGATCTGGGCGAGACGCTTCGTTGGATGTACCAGGCCCGCGCGGAGGCCTGAAAGAGCGCGGGGTCCGCTTCGGCGGATCCCGCCTTCAGTGCAGGGAGAACACGCAGTGCATTATGTCTGGCAACTGATTGCGCCGGTATTGGCGATGTGTCTTGCTGTCATCGGCAGCTCGACTCTGCTGGCCGTCGCCGGCATCCGCGTGAGCCCGCATCTGCGGCGGATCGGGCCGGTCCAGGCGTTGCTGCTTGCGAGCGTGTGCGTACTGGCTCTGTTGATGAATGCCAATGCGTGGCTGCCCGGCTACGTGGTGTTTCCCTGTTTCCTGATCAGCGGGGCCGTGGGAGCCCTCGTGGCGCTTCGCCGTGGCTTCGCCGATCCGCTCGCCCATGCGTCGATCTGGGCGTTCACGATCAGTCTGCTTGCGGGCGTTCTGCTGGTCGCATGGTGGAATCTCATGTTCGCCTCCCGGCATCTGTGGATGCTTGAAGGCACCAACCATGATCTGGTGTTCTTCTACGGCGGTGCCAAATGGGCCATGCAACACCCGCTCTGGGTCGAGCAGGCCACGGTGGCCCGCGAGTGGGCGCTGGGGCAATGCGGTCAGGGCATGCAGTTCATCGGCAACGGCTGCATCGTGCAGCGCAATGGGGCGTACAGCCTGTTGGCACTGGCGTCCAGCTTCGTGCCGGAGGCAGGCCCAAACCAGGTGCGGGCGATGATCGGCACCGCCGCACTGTTCCCGGTGCTCGGCATGCTGCCCTCGATGGCAGGCCGCTTCGGCGGCGCGCGTCGCTGGCCGCGGGGAACCGCGGTGGCCTTCCTGCTGGCGGTGCTGTGCATGCTGGGTACCGGCATGATGCTTGCGGTGGTCAACGAGAACATCGGTACGGCGATGGCGGGCGCCCTGCTGATGATGATCGTGCTGTGGGCACTTACGCCGATGCAGTCGCTGGGTGCAAAGTGGATCATGCTGGGTGCAGCCGCGGGCTGTACCGGCATGGCATACGGCGAAGCGGCGGTGCATGCGTGCATGATCGTGGCCCTGGCCGTACTGGTGACGGCCATGTGGCTGCGTTCCTGGCGGGTGTTCCTGCTGGGCGGCCTGCTGGCGATGCTGGCCTGCGCGATCGTCCTCAACCGGATGCTGCCCGAGCTGATGGCATCCTATGCCCAGGTCAGTGGCATCGTCGCGCAGTCGTCGTGGCCCAGCTGGTACATCCGGCAGCCCTTCTGGGGTTGGTGGCTGTCGGCTCCCTTCGCCGGCCTGTTGATGACCGGCGAACCTGCCGTGAATCCGGAAGCCATCATGCTCGGGCTGGTGCTGATGGCGTCCACTGCATGGCTTTCCATCCGGGAAGGACGCTGGCGGTTCTTCGTCGGCTTGCTGGCAGCCAGCATGGTGCTGGTTGCCTATGTGCAGAGCCATGGCTATCAGTACGGCGAGCACAAGCTGGTGCAGGTGCTCGGGCCGGCATGGGTGGCGCTGTTGAGCTGGCTTCTGCTGCGCCATGCGCGCCGTCGCGGCCGCACAGGTGTGGTACTGCTGCTGATGGCGACGCTGGGGGCGCTGTCGGCGGCCTACGCCGTGCGTTCGCGATCGATCCTGGTCTCGCATGTGCCTTCGGGTATCACCCATGCCCTCTCGGAAGCGATCAGGCTGCCGCAGAAGGGCGATGAGGTTGTCATCGACACGTCCGGGGTCAACGGGCCGGAGCGCTACGTCAAGCAGGACTTTGCTGTGCTGGAGCTGCATCGGCGCGGGGTGCGCGCGCGCATTGCCGACCGTGGCGACGCTCCGGTGGGGTACAGCGATGCCCTGTTCAATGACAGCCTGCGCGGTGCCGAATCACCCGATTGGCTGCTGGTACTCAGGCAGCCCGGGACGGGCCCAGCGCTGCCGCCGGGTACTGCCCCGCTCCTGGAAGATCCCACATTCGCATTGTTCTCGCTGCAGTCCGGTCAGTTGCCGCTGGCCCAGGCGGGTACGGGCTGGCACACCTGCGAACAGGATCACTGCTGGACCCGCGGCGCCTTCAGCCTTGAAACCTTCGTGCCCAAAGGATGTGCGGGCGCACGACTGCAGGTTGATCTGGATCTGCTGCAGCCACCCGCCGAGGGACGTATCCATGTGACCGTCAACGGTGTGGAAGCAGCAACCGTCGACGGGCACCAGGGCGAGGTCAGTCTGCAGCTGGCCGGCGGCAGCTCGGTGGTCGTCCTCGCGCCGGATTGGCCGGTTGCGTCGCCGCAGGCGTTGGGTCTATCAACCGATCCCCGGCCTCTGTTCGCCAACGTGTCCCACGCCCGCATCAGCTGCGGCGTGCCTGCCGAGCCGGCAGAATGACGGTCTTCGCAATCATCCATCGAACAGCGTCGGGCCACGGCCACGGCGCAAGAGGTCTCCCATGCAACTCCTGATCGTCTTCGGCCTGGTCATCCTCGGCGCCTGTGGAACCGTCCTGCTGAAGGTCGGGGCGGGGCGTGTCACCTATTCCGACGGCCTCCTGCCCATGCTGTCGTCTGCGTTCAACCTGCCACTGGTGACCGGCTTCATCCTGCAGATGATCCCGCTGGTGTCGTGGGTGGTGCTGCTCAAGTACATGCCACTGACCAAGCTGCAGCCGATGATCGCCCTGACCTACGTGGTGACACCGGTGCTTGCCGTGCTGTTCCTGGGCGAGCACATCGGCCCACTGCGCATGGCCGGCATCGGCCTGATCGTGCTGGGCGTGGTACTTGTGAGCGCGAGCTGAGCATGAAGATCCTGATCGTCCTGACCTACTACACGCCCTACATGAGCGGGGTGACTGAATTCGCGCGGATGCTCGCCGAGGACCTGTCCCATCGCCACGAGGTCACCGTGCTCACCACCCAGCACGATGCATCCCTGCCGGTGGAAGAGACCATCAACGGCGTGCGCCTGGTGCGCGCACCGGTGTTCGCCCGCATGCACAAAGGCGTCCTGAGCTGGAAGTTCATCACCTGGTTCCGGCGACTGGCGCGGCAGCATGATGTGGTCAACCTGCATATGCCGATGCTGGAATCGGGCCTGCTGTCATTGCTGGTCCCGGCCCGCAAGCTGGTGGTGAACTACCAGTGCGACATGGCCGTGGTGGGTGGACTGCTGGACCGGCTGGCGGTGAACGTCACCCGTGTGTCCTGCTGGCTGGCCACGCGGCGGGCCCGTGATGTCGGGGTACTCACCCATGATTACGCGAGCTCTTCGGCCTGGTTGTCCGGTATCCGTCACAAGCAGCATGAAGTGCTGGCGCCGATGAAGGCGATGCCCTGGCAGGATCGCCCGGCGAGTACCGACGGGGTGTTCCGCTTTGGTTTCGTGGGCCGCTTCGTCGCCGAGAAAGGCCTGCCTGTCCTGCTGGAGGCCTTCAGCCAGGTCCATGCCCTGCATGGCGACCGTGTCCGCCTGGTGCTGGTCGGGGATACCCACAACATCGCCGGCGGCGGCATCATGGATGCCATCCACGGCAGCATCGCCGCGCTGGGGGATGCGGTCGACGTGCGCGGTCGCGTCAGCGAACAGGAACTGCAGGCGTTCTATGCGCAGCTCGATGTGCTGGTACTGCCCAGCGTCAACCGCTATGAAGCGTTCGGCATGGTGCAGCTGGAGGCGATGCTCAGTGGTTCACGGGTGATCGCGTCGAACCTGCCGGGCGTGCGCACCATCGTGCAGAACACCGGCAATGGCGAAGTGGTGCCGGTCGGTGATGCACCGGCACTGGCGGCAGCGATGCTGCGCCTGATGGCCAGCCGCGATGCGGCAAGCCGTGCCGAGGTACGCGCACAGGCACTGCAGGCCTATCCGCTGCGGCGCTTCTACGACCTGCAGGAAGCCATGCTGCTGGATCGTACCGGGCCCGAGCGTCCGGCCTGATCCCACCTGGCCGGGTTGCCAGCGCTGCCTGCGGGCAGCGCTGGCACCGTCATTCCCCGCGCTCGAATGACGGGCTGCGCGCCGGTGGCGCAGCCGTGATGTGCCTGATTCAGATCGCCGCCAGTACCGACAGGCCACCCACCAGCACCGTGATCAGGCTGCCGGGATCCTTCACTGCGAACACGACCGGGTCGTCGTGCATCTGTCCACGGTGGGCCAGCAGCCATGTGCGGCAGATCCAGTAGAGCAGGACCGGGCACAGCAGCCACAGGAACAGCGGATGCCCGTAGAGCTCCTGGCTTTCCGGCGCGTTGATGTACAGGCACAGCACCAGTACCGACGCCATGCCCGACGCGGTACCCAGGGCCTGTACCAGTCCCAGGTCCTCGACGTGGTAGCCACGCCCGCTGGGCTTCTCCTTGCCGCTGGCCAGCGTCATGCGCAGTTCGGTGTAGCGCTTGAGCATGGCCAGGCTGAGGAAGATGAACATCGAGAAGGTCAGCAGCCAGAACGAAAGCGTGACGTCGATTGCCGCGGCACCGCCGACGATGCGGATGGTGTAGAGCGCGGCCAGCATCACCACATCGATCATCACCACCTGCTTCATCCGCAGCGAATAGGCCAGGGTGAGGCAGAAATAGATGGCCAGTACCAGCAGGAACGCAGGGGCGACAATGGCCGCCAGCAGGAAGCCGGCCAGGGTCAGTACCGGCGTGGCCAGCAACCCCGAGCGCAGATCCAGCCGCCCACAGGCGAACGGGCGCTTGCGCTTGCGCGGATGCTGCCGGTCCGAGTCGAGGTCCAGCAGGTCATTGAACAGATACACGCCGGATGCGCACAGCCCGAAGGCGATGAACGCCAGCACCGCGTTGAGCGTGGTCTCCAGCTCCAGGAAACGATGACTCGCCAGCAATGGCACGAATACCAGCACGTTCTTCAGCCACTGGTGGACACGCATCGCCTTGAGCCAGGCGCGTGGGCCGCCGCCTTCGCGGGGCCAGTGTGCGGCAAGCTCCGAACAGTGCGCCGCAGCGCGGGCGACGCCGGCACCGGCGTTGACCACCCAGGCCGAATGCGCGTGCTTCCAGATGGCCAGATCGACCCGCGCGTTGCCCATGTAGTCGAAACCGCGCTCGCCGAACTGCTCCACCAGCAGATCGGCCTTGCGATGCCCGGCAAGATTGGTGTGTCCATCGCTGCAGAACACGTCGTCGAACACGCCCAGATGGCGCGCGATCGGCTCCACCAGTGCCGCGTCCGATGCCGTGCACAGGACCCGCCTGCGATCACTGCTGGTCCGCAGCAGTTCGACCACGCGCGGGTCGTACGGCAGCAGTGCCGGATCGCCGGCACCGTGCACCGCCAGCTGGTGCTTCAGGTGGGCCTTGCCACGCAGCAGCCAGAACGGCAGCACGAACAGCATCCAGGGCTGCCGTGCCAGCATCCTCAGGAAGGTCTCGTACAACAGGTCGCTGCGCAGCAGGGTGCCGTCCAGATCAACACACAACGGCCTCGAACGGCCGGCACCCGAAGCACTCACCGATCAGCCTCCCGCGCGGCCGTACTGGTCTTCGAAACGAACGATATCGTCCTCGCCCAGGTAGCTGCCCGACTGCACTTCGATCAACTCCAGCGGCAGCTTGCCCGGGTTTTTCAGGCGATGGGTGACACCCAGCGGGATGTACGTGCTCTGGTTTTCCGACAGCAGGATGACCTCGTCGCCCCGGGTCACCTCGGCCGTGCCGCTGACCACGATCCAGTGCTCGGCGCGGTGGTGATGCATCTGCAGGCTCAGGGTCGCGCCCGGCTTGACGGTGATGCGCTTGACCTGGAAGCGGTCGCCGTTGTCGATGGAATCGTAGGCGCCCCACGGACGGTACACCTTGCGGTGCGCGGCAGCTTCACTGCGGCCCTCGCGCTTGATCCGGCCGACAATCTCCTTGACGTCCTGCACGCGGTCCTTGTGGCCGACGAACACGGCGTCGTCGGTCTCCACGACCACCACGTCCTGCAGGCCGACCATCGCGATCAGGCGGTTGCCATAGGCATAGCTGTCCTTGCAGTCCAGGGCGATGACATCGCCATGGCAGGCGTTGCCGTCGGCATCCTTGTCGGACACTTCCCACAATGCCGACCACGAGCCGACGTCATTCCATTCCGCGTCGAGCGGTACCACGGCGGCATCGGCGGTCTTTTCCATCACCGCGTAGTCGATCGAGTCGTTCGGGCTGGCAGCGAAGGCCTCGGCGTCGAGGCGGATGAAGTCGTTGTCGCGTGCGGCCTTGTCGAGCGCATTGCGGCAGGCGGCGAGGATCGCCGGCTGCAGCGTCTCCAGTTCCTTCAGGTAGCGCGAGGCCTTGAACAGGAACATGCCGCTGTTCCAGAAGTACTCGCCGGATGCCACGTACTGTTCGGCGGTAGCCAGGTCGGGCTTCTCGACGAAGCGGTCGACGGCACGCACGCCTTCACCCGTGGCGGCCTTGATGTAGCCGTAGCCGGTCTCCGGCGCCGTCGGCACGATGCCGAAGGTGACCAGCTTGCCGGATTCGGCCGCGACGGCGGCCTGCTTGACCGCGGCATGGAACGCCGCCTCGTTGCGGACCACGTGGTCCGACGGCAGCACCAGCAGCAGCGCGTCATCGCCGGCCGACAGTGCCTGCAGCGCGGCGATGGCGATCGCCGGCGCGGTGTTGCGGCCGACCGGCTCGAGGATCAGCGCCTGCGGCAGCACCTTGCATTCGCGCAGCTGCTCGGCCGCCATGAAACGGTGTTCCTGGTTGGCGACCACGATCGGTGCCGCGCCGGCAATCGACGCAACGCGCTTCCAGGTCGCCTGCAGCATCGTGTCGTTGCCGACCAGCGGCAGGAACTGCTTCGGATACGCTTCGCGCGACAGCGGCCACAGACGCGTGCCAGAGCCGCCGGAAAGAATGACGGGAACGATGGGATTCATGGTGCGTCCTTCGGTTAATGGTTTGCCGGCGTGCCGCCGATCAGGGCGGTCAGCTCGGCGATGCGTTCGCGCAGCAGGGCGTCATCGCCACGGGTTTCGATGTTCAGGCGCAGCAGCGGCTCGGTGTTGGAGCTGCGCAGGTTGAAGCGCCAGTCGGCGAAATCCGCACTGACGCCATCGGTATGGTCCAGTACCGGCTGCTGTTGCTGGAAATGCGCCAGCACGCGCGCCACGGTCGCCTTGGCATCGTCAACACGGAAGTTGATCTCGCCGCTGCACGGATAGGCCTTCATGCGATCGGCCACCAGCTCGCCCAGTGACTTGCCGGTCGTGGAAACCAGCTGCGCGATCAGCAGCCACGGGATCATGCCCGAGTCGCAGTAGGCGAACTCGCGGAAGTAATGGTGGGCGCTCATCTCGCCGCCATAGATGGCATCTTCGGCACGCATGCGCTCCTTGATGAACGCATGCCCGGTCTTGCTCATGATCGGCACGCCGCCGGCCTGCTCGACCATTTCCACGGTGTTCCAGGTCAGGCGCGGGTCGTGGATGATCTTGCCGCCCGCCTGGCGGGCCAGCAGCGCCGTCGCCAGCAGCCCGACCAGGTAGTAGCCCTCGATGAAGTTGCCGTCGGCGTCGAAGAAGAAGCAGCGATCGAAATCGCCGTCCCAGGCGATGCCGAAATCGGCACCGTGCGCGCGCACGGCATCGCGCGTTGCCGCACGGTTCTCCGGCAGCAGCGGATTGGGGATGCCATTCGGGAAACTGCCATCGGCCTCGTGCTGGATGCGGATGAACTCGAACGGCAGGTGCGGCGCCAGTTCGTCGATCACCAGGCCAGCGCCACCGTTGCCGGGGTTGGTGACGATCTTCAGCGGCTTCAGGCCGGCCACGTCGACGTAGCCGAGCAGGTGCTGGATGTAGGCGGACTTGTCGGTGTCCTGGCGGACCTCGCCCTGGCCGGTTCCCAGCGGCGCCTCCGAGGCGGCGAAGTCGCGGATGTCGAACAGGCCGGTATCGCCGCTGATGGGCTTGGACTCCTCGCGCACCAGCTTCATCCCGTTGTAGTCCATCGGGTTGTGGCTGGCGGTGACCATGATGCCGCCGGCGGCCTTGCGGTGGAAGGTCTGGAAATAGACCTCCTCGGTACCGCACATGCCGATGTCGATGACATCGCGGCCGCTGGCGGTCAGTCCTTCGATGGCGGCCTGCAGGAGGGCGGGGCTGCTCAGGCGGATATCGTGTCCCACCACCACCGGTCCCGGGCCCAGCAACGCGGCAGTGCCGGCGCCGATGCGGCGGGCAAGGCGTTCATCCAGTTCATCCGGAACGCGGCCACGGATGTCATAGGCCTTGAAACACGGGAGCGTCATCAATGCAGTCCTTACACGGGTTGACCCCGGATTATAGCGACAGGCACTGCAAGGACGGGTGAGCCAGGCCAGCGTCCCTGCGGGCCCCAGAAGGAAGGGAATGCCGCGTAACCTGTTGATTACGCGGCACCCCGGGCGGGCGCTCAGCCCAGCGCGGCCTCGAGTTCGGGCAGGATCGTGAACAGATCCCCGACCAGGCCGATATCGGCAATCTCGAAGATCGGCGCATCGCCGTCCTTGTTGATCGCCACGATCGTGCCGGCATCCTTGATGCCGGTCAGGTGCTGGATCGCACCGCTGATGCCGACGGCCACGTACAGCTCCGGCGCGATGATCTTGCCGGTCTGGCCGACCTGCAGGTCGCTGGGCACGTAGCCGGCATCGACGGCGGCGCGCGAGGCGCCGACGGCGGCACCGAGCTTGTCGGCCAGCTGGAAGACGACCTTGAAGTTCTCTTCCGAGCCGACACCACGGCCACCGGAGACCACGCGCTTGGCGCTCTGCAGGTCCGGACGGTCGCTGGCACCGGCGGCCAGGCCGACGAAACGGGTGTGGGTCGGCAGTGCCGCATCCACGCTGGCCGCTTCCATGGCAGCGCTGCCGCCCTGCGCGGCTTCCGGCCACGACGCGGCACGCACGGTGGCGACCACGACCTGGTCGGCCGGGGCTTCCACAGTGATGATGGCGTTGCCGGCGTAGATCGGGCGCTTGAAGGTGTGGCTGCCTTCCACGGCCATCAGGTCGGAGACCTGGTTGACACCCAGCAGGGCGGCCACGCACGGCATCAGGTCCTTGCCGAAGGTGGTGGACGGGCCGAACACGTGGCTGTAGCCCTTGGCCAGCTGTGCGATCTGCGGCGCCAGCACCTGGGCCAGGGCCTGTGCGTTGGCGGCGTTGGCCACGGTCAGGACCTTGGCGACGCCGGCGATCCTGGCGGCCTCGGCGGCGACGGCCGTCGGATCGGCGGCCAGCACCAGCACGTCGATGCTGGCACCGCTGATGGCAGCGGCGGCGCTGACGGTCTTGGCGGTGGCGGCGTTGAGCTTGCCGTCGTGGTGCTCGGCGATGACGAGAATCTTGCTCATTACAGCAACCCCTTCTGCTTGAGTGCGGCCACCAGTTCGGCCGCGTCCTTGACCATTACACCCTTGCTGCGCTTGGACGGCGCAGCGTACAGGGTGGTCTTGAAGGTGTCGGCGGCTTCAACGCCGAGGTCGGCCAGCTGCAGGGTTTCCAGCGGCTTGGCCTTGGCCTTCATGATGTCCGGCAGCTTGATGAAGCGCGGCTCGTTCAGGCGCAGGTCGGTGGTGACGACCGCCGGCAGATCCACTTCCAGTGTTTCCAGGCCGGCGTCGACCTCGCGGGTCACCGTGGCCTTGCCATCGGCGATGTCCAGCTTGCTGGCGAAGGTCGCCTGCGGGCGGCCCCAGAGCGTGGCCAGCATCTGCCCGGTCTGGTTGGCGTCATCGTCGATGGCCTGCTTGCCGAGGATCACCAGGTCCGGCTGCTCCTTCTCGACCAGCTTGAGCAGGGTGCGCGCGGCGGTCAGCGGCTGGATGGCCTGGTCGGTGACCACGTGCACGGCACGGTTGGCGCCCATGGCCAGGCCGTTGCGCAGATGCGCCTGGGCGTCGGCCGGGGCGATGGTGGCCACCACCACCTCCGTGGCGATGCCCTTGTCGCGCAGGCGCAGGGCTTCTTCCAGGGCGATTTCATCGAAAGGATTGGGAGACAGCTTGACGCCGTCGGTGACCACGCCGGAACCGTCCGGCTTGACCTGAATGCGGACGTTGTAGTCCACCACGCGCTTGTATGCGACGAGGATTTTCATCTGGTACGGGGTCCTTCAGTAACAGGGAGAACGTCCGGTCCTGACAGCAACCGGTTCGGGGGTGGGATCCCGATTCTAGCTGGCTTGGGGCAACCATGCGAATGCGTATGGTTGTGCTGCGGCGCACTAATGCTCTCTCAGGGAAGGGGCTCTGTTCACCCGTCAGAGGCAGTGGTAAAGGCGGGCCCGATGTATCCTGCTGCGCTGCACCCGACTGCCAGGCGGCGCGGGAGCCTTGATCGAACAGGAGTAACGGGTAGTGCCAACTTGGATTGTCACCGGCGGCGCCGGGTTCATTGGCGGCAATTTCGTCCTCGAGGCCGTGGCCCGTGGCGTCAAGGTCGTCAACCTCGATGCACTGACCTACGCCGGCAACCTGCAGACGCTGTCCAGCCTGGAAGGTAATCCGGACCATGTGTTCGTGCACGGGGACATCGGCGACCGTGAGCGGGTCGCCCGCCTGCTCGCCGAGCATCAGCCCGATGCGGTGCTGAACTTCGCAGCCGAGAGCCACGTCGACCGCTCCATCGATGGCCCCGGGGCCTTCATCCAGACCAATGTGGTGGGGACCCTGGGCCTGCTCGAAGCGGTGCGCGACTACTGGAAGGCGTTGCCGGCCGAGCGCGGCGCAGCGTTCCGCTTCCTGCATGTGTCCACCGACGAGGTGTACGGCACGCTGGGCGAGACCGGCGCGTTCAGCGAGACCACCCCGTACGCGCCGAACTCGCCGTACTCGGCGTCCAAGGCCGCGTCCGATCACCTGGTGCGTGCGTTCCACCACACCTACGGGCTGCCGGTGCTGACCACCAACTGCTCCAACAACTACGGCCCCTACCACTTCCCGGAAAAGCTCATCCCGCTGGTGATCGCCAAGGCGCTGGCCGGCGAACCGCTGCCGGTGTACGGCGACGGCAGGCAGGTGCGTGACTGGCTGTTCGTGTCCGATCACTGCGAGGCGATCCGCACCGTGCTGGCCAAGGGCCGGGTGGGCGAGACCTACAATGTGGGCGGCAATTCGGAACGGCAGAACATCGAGGTGGTGCATGCGATCTGCGCTCTGCTGGACCAGCGCCGTCCGCGCGCTGACGGGCAGCCGCGCAGCAGCCAGATCACCCATGTGGCCGATCGCCCCGGCCATGACCGTCGCTATGCGATCGATGCCAGCAAGCTGAAGAACGAATTGGGCTGGCAGCCGGCGCACACGTTCGAGCAGGGCATCGCCTTCACTGTTGACTGGTACCTGGAGAACCAGGACTGGGTCGAGGGCGTGCTTGACGGCAGCTACCGCCTGCAGCGCATCGGCACTACGGCCTGAACCCAGGAGACGTCATGACCCAGCGCAAGGGCATCATCCTCGCCGGCGGAACCGGCACCCGGCTGTATCCGATCACCAAGGGCGTCAGCAAGCAGCTGTTGCCCGTGTACGACAAGCCGATGATCTACTACCCGCTCAGCGTGCTGATGCTGGCCGGCATCCGGGAAGTGCTGATCATCAACACCCCGCATGAGCAGGCCCTGTTCCAGCAGCTGCTGGGTGATGGCTCGCAGTGGGGCATGGACATCCAGTACGCCGTGCAGCCCAGTCCGGATGGGCTGGCGCAGGCGTACCTGATCGGCCGCGAGTTCGTCGCCGGCAAGCCCAGCTGCCTGGTCCTCGGCGACAACATCTTCCATGGCCACGGCCTGCGCGACGTGCTCCGGCGGGCCGACGCCCGCACCGATGGCGCGACCGTGTTCGGCTACTGGGTCAACGATCCCGAGCGTTACGGCGTGGCCGAATTCGACAAGGACGGCCGGGTTGTCGGCCTGGTCGAAAAGCCGCAGAACCCGCGTTCCAACTACGCGGTCACCGGCCTGTATTTCTATGATGGCAACGCCAGCGATTATGCGGCCGAGCTGAGGCCTTCGCCGCGCGGCGAGCTGGAAATCACCGATCTCAACCAGCGCTATCTCGGTGCGGGCAGCCTGCATCTGGAGGCGCTGGGGCGTGGCTATGCATGGCTGGATACCGGCACTCACCAGTCGCTGCTGGAAGCGTCCAACTTCATCGAGACCATCCAGACGCGCCAGGGCCTGCAGGTCTGCTGTCCGGAAGAAGTGGCGTTCGGGCAGGGCTGGATCAATGCCGAGCAGCTGGAAGCGCTGGCTGCCCCGTTGATCAAGAATGGCTACGGCCAGTACCTGCACACACTCGCATTGCGTGGAGTGGTTCCGTGAAAGTGATTGAAACCCGGTTGCCGGGATGCGTGGTGATTGAACCGGCGGTGTTCGGTGACGAGCGCGGCTTCTTCTTCGAAGGCTGGAATGCGGCGCGATTCGGCCAGCTGGGCCTGCCCGACCGCTTCGTGCAGAGCAATGTCTCCTCATCGAGCAAGGGCGTGCTGCGCGGCCTGCATTACCAGTGGCCGCGACCGCAGGGCAAGCTGGTGAGCGTGCTGGAAGGCGAGGTGTACGACGTGGCCGTCGATATCCGCCGCGGATCGCCCACCTTCGGCCAGTGGGAAGCAGTGGTGCTGAGCGCGCAGAACAAGCGCCAGTACTGGATTCCGGAAGGCTTCGCGCACGGATTTGCCGTGCTGTCCGACACCGCGCTGTTCCACTACCTGTGCACCGATTTGTACGTGAAGGAAGCCGATGCCGGAGTGCGCTGGAACGACGCGGACATCGCAGTGGACTGGCCGGTGGGCGCGCCGACGCTCTCGCCCAAGGACGAACATGCGCCGTTCCTGAAGGACATCGCCGAGGAACGTCTGCCGGTCTTCGCGCCATGACGGTTCTCGTGCTGGGCGGCAACGGCCAGCTCGGCCAGGAGCTGCTGCGCGCGCTGGCGCCGTTGGGGCCGGTGGTCGCCACCACCCGCAGTGGCCAGCTGCCTGATGGCAGCCCCTGCGAGACGGCGGACTTCGGCCAGCCCGGGAGCCTGCCGGCGCTGCTGGATCGCGTGCAGCCATCGGTGGTGGTCAATGCGGCGGCCTATACCGCCGTGGATCGCGCCGAGCAGGACATCGACGCCGCCTTCGCCGCCAATGCGCAGGCCCCGGGCGTGATCGCGCGCTGGTGCCAGGCGCAGGGCGTGCCGTTCGTGCATTACTCCACCGACTACGTGTTCGACGGCGAAGGTTCCGCGCCCTATCGCGAGGACGAGCCGACCGCGCCGCTGGGTGTGTATGGCACCAGCAAGCGCGATGGCGAAGACGCCGTGCGCGCTGCCGGTGGCCGCCACCTGATCTTCCGTACCGCATGGGTGTATGCCGAGCACGGCGCGAACTTCCTGCGCACGATGCTGCGCCTGGGCGCAGAGCGCGACCATCTGCGTGTGGTGGCCGACCAGATCGGCACGCCGACGCCGGCTGCGCTGATCGCCGATGTCACGGCGCTCGCGCTGCAGCATCCTGCCGCGCTCTCCGGTACCTGGCACCTCACCGCCAGTGGCCAGACCAGCTGGCACGGCTTCGCTGAAGCGATCTTCGCCGAAGCGCTGGCAACCGGTGTCCTGCACAGGGTGCCGGTGGTTGAAGCGATTCCGGGTGCCGAGTATCCGACCCCGGCGCGGCGGCCGGCCTGGTCGGTGCTGGACAACAGCGCCCTGCAGCAGGCGCTGGGCATCGTGCTGCCGCCGTGGCAGGACGGCCTGAAGCAGGTCATGGCCGCGATCGCGCGCGGCTGAGGGCACGCCGCAATTGCTGCGGCGCATCCCAGCCGGATGCGGGTGTGCCGCTAGAATGCGGGCATCCTTACCGTGTGGGACAGCAAAGCGATGGACAAGTCCAATACCGGCGGCAAGCGCAGCAAGCGCTATGCCAGCGCGGCCCAGGCGCTGGAGGGCGTGGTCGCCGATGGCCAGACGCTGGCCGTCGGCGGCTTCGGCCTGTGTGGCATACCCGAGGCGCTGATCGCAGCGTTGCGCGACAGTGGAGTCAAGGGCCTGACCGTGATCTCCAACAATGCCGGTGTCGATGGCTTCGGCCTGGGGCAGCTGCTGGAAACACGCCAGATCAGCAGGATGATTTCCTCGTACGTGGGCGAGAACAAGGAGTTCGAGCGCCAGTTCCTGGCCGGTGAGCTGGAGCTGGAATTCAATCCACAGGGCACCCTGGCCGAGCGCCTGCGTGCCGGCGGCGCCGGAATTCCTGCCTTCTTCACTGCCACCGGCTACGGCACGGTGGTGGCCGAAGGCAAGGAGACCCGCGAATTCGACGGCAGGCACTATGTGCTGGAAACCGCGCTGCGTGCCGACGTTGCCCTGGTGAAGGCGTGGAAGGCCGACGAAGCCGGCAACCTGGTGTTCCGCAAGACCGCGCGCAATTTCAATCCTGCCTGCGCGATGGCCGGCAAGGTGTGCATCGCCGAAGTGGAAGAGGTGGTGCCGGTCGGTGCGATCGATCCGGACCAGGTGCATCTGCCGGGGATCTATGTGCATCGCATCGTGCACAACGCGCATCCTGAAAAGCGAATCGAGCAGCGCACCGTGCGTGCGGAGGGCAACTGACATGGCGTGGACCCGCGATGAGATGGCGGCCCGCGCCGCCCGTGAACTGACCGACGGTGCCTATGTGAACCTGGGCATCGGCCTGCCGACCCTGGTCGCCAACCACATTCCCGAAGGCGTGGACGTGTGGCTGCAATCCGAGAACGGCCTGCTTGGCATCGGCCCGTTCCCGACCGAAGCCGAGGTCGATGCCGACCTGATCAACGCCGGCAAGCAGACCGTGACCGCGCGCGCCGGTGCCAGCTACTTCGGCAGCCATGACAGTTTCGCCATGATCCGTGGCGGCCACATCAACCTGGCCATTCTTGGCGCGATGCAGGTGACCGACAAGGGCGATCTGGCGAACTGGATGGTGCCCGGCAAGATGGTCAAGGGCATGGGCGGCGCGATGGACCTGGTGGCCGGCGTGCAGCGCGTGGTGGTGCTGATGGAGCACACCGCGAAGAACGGCGAGCACAAGGTGCTGGCCGAATGCACGCTGCCGTTGACCGGCGTGGGCGTGGTCGACCGCATCATCACCGATCTGGCTGTGTTCGACGTGACCGATGCCGGTCTGGTGCTGGTGGAGACCGCGCCGGGGGTTGACGAGGACGAACTGAAGGAAAAGACCGGCGTGCCGTTCCGGCGTGCCTGAGTCCGGCGGGGGCGCCGCGGGGCGCCCCCCCCCAGCCGTGCCGAGCCCCAGCGCGTGCCACCCCAGCAGCCCCCCGCCCCCCCCCGGCCTCTTACCGGCCCGCGGCCGCCG